>JAZKAZ010000141.1:13556-15042 GCA_040388845.1 Chlamydiota bacterium
TTAAGCTCTCTCTCTGGGTCACCTTAGTCTTTAATAATCTCTTATTTTCCAAGACCAATCGCTGATGGGCCGACTTTAAAGAAGTAAGATCTTGGAGTGTCCCCATTTCACTGAATTTCTTTAGAGCCTCTTCCTGATCCCTGATCGTATCCTTCAATCTGACATTTTCAAGAACCAATTGCTTATTTTCCATTAAATAAGAAGTCTTTTGCTCTGTAGATGCTTCGCGAGGAGGAAGATTTCTTATCCGCTGATTGGGAACCCAGAGACGTGTATCCCCGGGTCCTATATAAATTGGTGTTCGTTGCTGGGAATTCTGCGGTGGAATCGTACCCATATGTTTTTCCCTTTAAAAAAAGGGGCACTATAGTGAAAAAATTCGATTCAGGCAAATAGATAATTTCATATTGCGAGAGTTTGCCAAGCGAGCTTCTTCTACTTTTTTTTCCACTTCAGAAAGACGGGGCAGCAAGAAGTTCACGGGCGGCTCTTCCGGAAAGAAGAGGTGCGGGGAAAAAGGTTTGATTTGATGGAGGAGCTGATCCCGATGCCACATTAAAACGGACGCAAAGAGATGCTCTACAAGGCAATTGGCAGAGATCGGATCCTCTTCTTTTCTAGCTAAGACTAACTCCTCAATTTTTTCCAATTGCGATTGGAGATCGAGGATGTTCCCTTTTTGTGCAAGGAGATGAAAAAGAATGCTCCTCACCTCTTCTAATTCTGGATGGAGCGCAAGTTCAAAGGCTCTGCCAGCAGAGCCGCAAGAGAGTTTTGCCAAACGCTCCGGATGTCCTTTAAGCCGGAGGAGCTCTCCAATTGCCCCCTCTGCCAAAGGCTGAAAAGAGAGGACAATACAGCGGGAAAGAATCGTGGGGAGAATTTCTTGAGGAGCGCTGGAAAGAAGAATAAAGGTCGTCCCTGGCGACGGCTCTTCCAGTGTTTTTAAGAGGGCATTGGCAGATGCCGGCTGCATCCGTTCGGCAGATTCAAGAATAAAGACTTTCCCTTTTCCCTCGAAAGGAGCTTCATGCTCTTTATCAATCATCTCCCGAATCGTTTCAATTGCAAAAAGACCGATTTTCCCCTCTGGAGAAACTAGGTGGAAATCGGGATGGCTTTCTAAATTTTTTCTTAAATTCCCAAGAAGATGCGCTGCAATCTCTCTTGCAAAAAGGCTCTTGCCCACTCCATCTAGGCCTGAGAAAAGCATTGTCTGAGGCAGCCTATTTTCTTGCAAAGCCGTCCGGAGATAGACTTTGATCAACTCGTTGCCCGCAATATTTTCAAACATGGTGCTTTAAAAGTAGAGGTTCCACTAGTTTCATCGCCTGATCAAACACTTCTCGTGGAGAAAGACTTGCATCTAAGAGGTGAAACCTGTTTGGATTTTTTTCATGGATCTTATGATATCCTTCTCGAATTTTTCGGTGAAAGGCAATCGTCTCCTGCTCAATCCGGTCGTGCGCGTGGGGTTTGCCGCCGT
>JAZKAZ010000142.1:0-5007 GCA_040388845.1 Chlamydiota bacterium
CTCCTAATTGCTTTCCTGTACTTAAAAAACGAGGTGTCCAGAGGACGTTAGTCCTTTGGCGGCAGAGCCTGGGGTGCGGGGCTTCCCTGCATCCTGTATATCCTTAGCTGCTCTCGCGGCGTTATCCTGTAAATTTGGTGCATATAGGAAACGGTTACGGCTACTATATTTTAATCCTGAAATCAATCGTATGGCGGGTCAAGCTGTACTCCCCTTGCGCCTGATAAATCACTGGCGCTTTTAAATTTTCTACTTGCCTTTCCTCGTCCATGGAGCCTAGTTTTTCAAAGCTTTGAAAACTACCTGTTAACACACATTTCACATCTGCTTTTTGGGCAGCTGGGTCAATCTGAATATGCGTTGCAACCCCTGTCCGATCGTGAGGAAACTGAATCATAAAGCCGGGCTTTATTCCATATTTCCGCGCATATTCTTCGGATACTTGGTTGCGCAGGTCGATCGATGCATTTTGGCAGGCCTTCTCGGTCAAATTAAATAACTTAGGGGCGTCTTTGCCTAAAAGGTTATAAAGCTTTTCGATCACTTTGGTTTGAAGTGCCTCATCTGCAGTGCCATCTATTTGGTCTCCATTGATGAAGAGCGTCTGATTGGTTCGATTGGTCCTTTGAAGATCGTTCGCAAAGACTCTCGGAACAAATACAGTTTCGCCAGTGGATAGCTGGAACTGTTTCCGAGAGGGAGGAAATCCCGGCTTCCTCATGCACTCGATGACCTCCGTTGACGTCCCTGCGAGTGTGTGCCACTCGCTTTTTTCGTTTGGATCATAATAGACAAAGAATTTCTGAGAGAAATCTTCGGGTGTAGATGAAACTGACTGTTTTTGCGGACCTAAAAACAGGTCTCGAAAGATTTTCGCTACTGCCGTTGTAATTTTTGCGATATAGGCAATGGGAACTGAGAAAAAAGATCTCAGGTTGTAGCTAATGGGATTACTTCCAATTGGACGAACCATAAGAATCACCTTGCTTAAAAAATTTGCGACGATACTAGACTCTACGCTTCATTTTGTAAACAAAATATTTTCATTTTACAAAGATAGGCGGGGGCAGATGCCCCCCTTGATCTCTTATCTTTGATATGAATAGCCAGACGAAGGACTTCTTTCAAAAGTTGCAAAGGCTTTTAGAACGGCCTTCAATTCTTCGATGATTTCTGTGCCAGCCGCATTAAAGGTAGAGTTCAGCTGTTGTTCAATATAGGAAAGTAGAGAATCTTTATTTTGTGATGTAGGCGCTTGATCATTGTTAATAATAACATTCGCAAATGCAATTATTGTGGTTATTTTACTATCTATGTCTGCGGGCAACACATGATATCTAACAATATTTTTGATATCTTCCACTAACTTCTCTATTCTTGCTACTGGATTAATCAAATCGGAAAAGTGATAGTCGCGAACGTCTGCTCTGTTGTCGCTAGAGAACCTATGCTCGGTAAAGTAGTACATTTTAAGAGGGCCGTCGGGTAAATATTCATTAACAGAAATATCTATATTTATTTTAGGAACATTTTTGAGATTCTTGAACTTTCTATCTGTTAGAGAGGTGCGTAACGCAGAAACAGAAGAATTATTTATATTCAAACTTACAAAACCGCCGCCAAATTTTTGTGCAAAAATAATAGATAAGTCTTTATCCCCATACGAGGCTTTTTGATAACCGCGGATATAATTTTTATCTATTTCACATTTTCCAACCACTAATTTATCGCCTTTAAAACGAACGAGATCTGTGGTGGGGTAATCGTAAGATACTTGAGAATTAAAATTTTTAATACTAGATGAAGACATTAGAACCTCATTAAAATTGTTTATTTTTATATTAATATATTATAGCGAAAATATTAATAATTATCTACTAATTTTTAATAAAACAACTTTTTTATTATATAATTATTTTTTTATTTGCAGGTAAGCCTCAGCGCTTCCCCAGGGATATTCGACCGGAAAAGTCTTGTTTAATACAAATCCTCCCCCTTCTAAAGGATAGCTAATTGTGATCACTTTGGTTCCCTCTTTCAAATGCTTCATTTTTTCGAAGAGAGCATCGATCTTGCTTTGCTCAAGACATGTGCCGTAGAGATATACAATAGTGGGCTGAGTGAAATCGGCCTCATCCATAGAGATGCACTGAAAAGAGACGCGGGGTACCCTAAAAAGGGCTTTTAGAAACTTCGCGATCCGGACAAATTGAGGCACCCATTCGATGCCAACACAAGAACTGCCGGTAAAGCAGCTCACCCAAAAACACCCCTTTCCCCTTCCCGATCCGAGCTCCAGCCAGATGTCATCTGGATGAACCTCTGCAGCTTTTACAATGAGTTCAAGGGTTGTGAAGGGAGTTTCTCCGTACGCATAAATCTCTGCCTCTTCCTTTTTTTGCAAAAATTTGCGGCAGGTTCGATAGGGATTTATAAAGAGTGCAACTAGGCCAAACGAGAGATCAATGAAACAAAAACGGAGGTTTTTTCTGTAATATCTGCGGATTGTTTCTATCTGATCTTGCCAAAGGCGTTTTTTGACAGTCCAAAACTCACCAATTGACATACGTTCCAATGTCTACGGGGAGAAATTGCTCAAAGGGAAAGCCCTTTTTTTTCATAGAAAGGTAGAGATCATAAGGAGGGAGATCTGGATGTTCGTCGGAGAGGCGAAATGTTTTCCAGTGCATTCCAATCGAGAGGCGGGACTGCACCTCTTCATGGATTTGGACTGCCTCTTCAGGACTTATATGAACCGGCTGCATGAATTGTTGAGGAACATAGGTTCCGATCGGGATCAAACTCAAATCCATGTAAGGCCACTGCTTTCCAATCTGTTTGAAGTCGTGGGGATTATAACCGGTATCTCCGGTAAAATAAAGTTTTTTTGACGATCTTTGATGCTCCAGCACATATCCGTTCCAAAGGGTTTTATTCTGGTCCCAGAAAGTCCTTCCTGAAAAATGTTGGGTGGGAACTGCCGTAATGGTGCATTTTTTAACAGACAAGGTTTTCCACCAGCCAAGCTCTAACACAGAGTCAATCTTGCGATGGCGAAACCAAGGGCTCAAACCCAACGGCACAACCCATTGAATTTGAGGATGAAATCGATTTAGGACACTCACAGTTTTCGAATCGAGATGATCATAATGGTTATGGGAAATCAGAACGATATCGATGGGAGGAAGATCGGCCAAAGAAATTGGAGGTTCTTGGTATCGTTTCAGTCCGGGAAAGGGAAGTGGAGAGCAGTAAGACTCCCATACGGGATCTGTTAAAATAAATAGGCCTTCGATCTCAATCAAAAATGAGGAATGCCCGATCCAAACTGCGGAGGGAAGCATCCGATCAAACGGTTTTGCCTGAGCTGGATAAATAAAATCAGCAGGGGGGACTGCCTTTTTCTTTGGGTCGTCGTAGTAACCCATTTTCCAAAGCATTGCATCCCAAAATGTTCGACGTAAATTTCCAATATGTGGATTGACAAACCGATTCTTTTTCATTTTGCACCCTCTAACTCAACTTTATACATTTTTTAGCCCGACGGCCTACATTTGCTCCCTGACGTTTGGCCTATGGCCAAACTAGTCGATTTATTTTAATAAACGTCTCAAAAAACAAATAGGCTGAGGCCGTCGGGCTAAAAAATGTACAAAGCCCGAGTTTAAGGTGACCGAATTTTAGGCAATTCTGTATACTACTGACCCAATACCATGGAGTTTACACATGAAAATCGGAATCCCAAAGGAAGTTAAAAAAGATGAGTTTCGGGTGGGTGCCACCCCTGAGTCAGCCCGGAGTTTAGTTGAGGCGGGTCATTCGGTTCAGGTCCAGACGCATGCGGGGACGAAGATCGGCTTTACCGATGAGATGTATATCAAAGCTGGCGCACACATTGTTAAGAGCGCAGAAGAAGTCTATCAAAATGAGATGATCCTCAAAGTCAAAGAGCCTCAAAGCAGCGAATTTCCTCTCCTGCGCGAAGGGCAGATCCTTTTTACCTATTTGCATCTTGCACCCGACCCGGAGCAAACGAAACATTTGTTGGAGCGGAAAGTCATTGGGATTGCCTACGAGACAGTAACAGATGATCAGGGGCGTCTTCCTCTTTTGATTCCGATGAGCGAAATTGCCGGAAGAGTTGCCATCCAAGCGGGAGCTACAGCGCTTCAGATGGTCAATGGCGGACGGGGAGTTTTGCTCGGAGGAATTCCCGGAGTAAGACCTGCCCATGTGGTTGTCCTTGGTGCGGGGATTGTCGGAACTGAGGCGATGCGGATGGCGCTTGGCCTTGGCGCCGATGTCACAATTTTCGATCGCAACCTCAACCGACTGAGAGAGCTCGATAAGCTGTTTGCACCTGCTTTAAAAACTGTTTTTTCAACGACTGCTGCCATTGAAGAGGCCGTTATCCATGCTGATTTAGTTATAGGCGGCGTCTTGATTCCAGGCAAAACTGCGCCCAAATTGGTTACCCATGCGATGGTGAAAAGAATGATGCCAGGATCTGTGATCGTCGATGTCGCAATCGACCAGGGGGGCTGCATCGAAACATCCAGGCCAACCACGCATACCTACATAGTAGATGGCGTCGTTCACTATGCGGTCACTAATATGCCAGCTGCCTGCGCTCGGACCTCCACCATGGGGCTTACGAATGCAACGCTTCCCTACGCGTTAAAAATCGCTAATTTAGGGTATAAAAAAGCGCTCAAAGAAGACATTCATTTAATGAATGGCCTGAATGTCTACCGCGGCAAAGTGACCAACGAACACGTAGCCGAAGACTTAGGGTATCAGTACTTTCCTTCCCAAAACCTCTTTTAAAACAGAGTATTATCAACTTACGTCCTTATGGAATTCTTATTTAAAAGAGTTCAGAGGACGTAAGTTTATTTAAGTCTGCGAAAAAAAGAAAAAATTACCACAGAGACACGGAGAAAGAGTAGAAGAGATCACAGAGGATTTTTAATATTCTGATTTTCCCTCTGTGATCTCTCCTATTCT
>JAZKAZ010000142.1:5017-16682 GCA_040388845.1 Chlamydiota bacterium
TAGGTAATAATATCTTTAATAAGGTTTGGCATAATGCCCCTCTTTCTTTGCAATAGTTACAAAAAGGGGGGTGACGGGCTACAATGAGGGGAAGGCCTTTTAACTTTTGGCCCGGGTTTCTCCTCATGGATCATCAGCCTGAATTTGTCAAAGAGTACTTGCCTCAAGCTCAAGCGCTTATGAAGGCCCATGCGGTCAATGAGCCTATTTTTTCTAGAGGAACGTATCAATTTGACGTGCAGGAACGGGGAAAAAAGAAAGCATTCCCGTTTCTTCAGTTGAAAGATGATGGGACGGTTACCGACTCCTTTTGTTCTTGTAAAGTTTCGGAATCAGGCAGAGGGTGCCCTCATTTAGCTGCCGCTTATCTCCGCATTTTCAATGGGATGGAAGAGCCCCTTCACGTTCGATTTAGAAAATCTCTCTGGAATCGCATTTTTCAAATGGCAAGCAAGCGGCATGGCTATGAGACCGATTGTCTGCAAAAGGGCGAGGAGGGAGAGTCATTTTGTGAATCGACGACAAAAAAACGCCTTTTTTCTATCAAAGCGCTCAATCCAAAGGCGCAAAAAAAAATCGATCAAATTGTTGCGGGGCGAGTGGTTGAGACAGAGGAGACCTCTTTAAAGTTCTCTAATCTTTCGGCAGATGAAATTGCCCAGTTCCGAGCAGGAAAAGCAAGCCATTCTCTTCGCTACGAGCTCTCTTTTTGGTCAGATCTTGCCAAATGGCTCCAGTTTCTAGACGATGAAAAAGAGCCGTATGAGATTGCGTTTGAAGGAAGTCCTCTGCCGTCTCAGATGACGATCCATTTTCCCCAGCTAGACATTCAATTTTATATCGCGGATGTAAACTGGCCTTGGCTGATACCCGCTCTTTCCACCGTCAATTCACCTTTGAAAATGTTCGATGCGGAAGATGAGACCATCGATCGGATTGAATATGATGAAAGAGAGAGGACTTTCTTGATCTCTCATTTGGGAGAGATGCCGGTGCCGCAAATAGAGTTAAAAGGATACCCGATTGGAGATTGGATCTACGTGGAGGGAAAAGGTTTTTACCGCCGCAGCTTTGATCCTCTTTTTCAAGGAGAGAGAGTTCCTACTGAAAAAATGGCAGAGGCGCTCTCGCAAGGAACTAAAACGCTGAGCCGATTTATCCAGGTTTTCCCGGAGCCTAAGAAATGCAATTACCATCTCCAGTTTGATCCCGAGGGAAATCTCCATATCGAACTTTTTGTTTTTGAGGCAGGGGATATGCGATCTGAAACAGCTGCTTGCTTTGTTCCTTGGTGCTATATTCCAGGTTCTGGATTTTATTTGCTGGAAGATTGGCTATTTCCCGAAAAAGAGAAGATTATTCCGAAAGAACAAATGGCCGATTTCATCAATCGCCATAGGCTGTGGCTCCATAATTACCCAGGGTTTCAAACCCATTTGGGAAGCCTTGAGTCCCATTTAATCTACAGCTTAAACGATCTAGGTGAGCTGATTTTTGATGCTGAGCTCAACTCCCCTGAAGAATATGAGGAGACCTACCATTTTGATGAATGGGTCTACATCAAAGGACAGGGATTTTATATGAAAAAGGCAAGCCAGGGAAGATTCCCGCTCCATCCCGGGTTGCAAATTGTCAAAGAGGAAATTTCTCCCTTTATTACAGCGCATAAAGAGGAGTTGGAACAGGTTCAAAATTTTTTCAGCCCCGAACAGATCATCCAAAAAATAGGATTGGTGGTTCAGATCAATGAGACAGGGCTCATTTCGATCGAGCCCAAGTTCGAATACGCCCCAGGTACAGAGCTTTCCAAGCTAAAGATGTTTGGAGATTATGTCTATATGGAAGGAAAAGGGTTTTCTGAGATTCCGCTCTCAGGCAGACTTCCTGAGCGCTATCGGGAACCGATCGTCATTCCAGCTGCACAAGAGGCTGCCTTTCTTGCCTATGAATTAGAGCCGCTCAAGCCTTACCTCATCTCTATCGATCCTCGCCTTGCCAAGCCGCAGCATCTCCATCTGAAGATTCGAAAAATTATGCGCGATAAAAGAAGACGGGGACAAGAATGGCTCGTCGATCTTGCCTACATCTCCGAATCGGGAACCATAGATATTTTCTCTATCTGGGATGCTTTTGCAGAAAAGAAGAGACATCTCTTTTCATCTGCCGGATTGATTGCGCTCAAAGAGCCCCGTTTCAATTGGATTCGGCAGCTTCAGCAGCGGCGTTTGGATCGAAAAAAAGGGATGATCCGCCTCAATACTCTAGAGTGGATTCGTTTGACTGTTTTTGAAGAAGTGGAAGAGCCCAAAGGGAGTGATCCGGAATCCGTCGAAACGCGCCACCTTCTGGAAGAGCTCAGTCGGTTTGAGACGAATCGACTGCTCGATATCTCGCGGCTAAAAGCTACTTTGCGTCCCTACCAGGAACAGGGGCTTCATTGGCTCTGGTTTCTCTATTGCCATGGACTTTCGGGATTGCTTTGCGACGATATGGGACTTGGCAAAACGCACCAGGCTATGGCACTTCTTGCGGCAGTGATCAATGAAGACGAGGACAAAAAAAATAAATATCTTGTCGTTTGTCCCACTTCTGTCATCTACCATTGGCAAGAGCTGTTGAAACGGTTCATTCCCGAAATCCGCGTCTGCACCTACTATGGGATCGAGCGAAGTCTGGAGCATTTTGATACCAGTTACGATCTCCTGCTCACCTCTTATGGCATTTTACGGACAGGCAGAGAAGATCTTAGGACGCTCCGCTTTGAAATTGCGATTTTCGATGAAATTCAGATTGCCAAAAACCACGCCTCGCAAACACACCTTGCGCTCAAGGGGATCAATGCCAAAATGCGGCTCGGTCTCACGGGCACCCCCATTGAAAACCGAATCCGCGAGCTCAAATCGCTCATCGATATTGTGCTGCCCTCCTATATGCCAAGCGATGCGGTTTTCCGCGATGTCTTCATCAACCCAATTGAAAAACAGAGAGATGAAGAAAAAATGGCCTTGCTCGGAAAACTTGTAAAGCCATTCATCCTCCGCCGTAAAAAAAGCGAAGTGCTGACGGATCTTCCCGAAAAGATTGAAGAGATCTCTTATTGCGATTTGTCGGAGGAGCAAAAAGAATTATATAAAGAGGTCGCCCTCAAGATGCGCGACACCGTTTATCGAGAATTGAAGGATAAGTCAAAACCGCTCTCTTACGTCCATGTTTTTTCAGCCCTTTCGTCTTTGAAGCAAATCTGCGATCACCCCGCATTGATTCTAGACGATGTAAAAAATTATCGCGCCCACGCATCTGGCAAATGGGATCTTTTTGTGGAGCTGCTCTATGAGGCGCGCGATAGTGGACAAAAAGTGGTCGTTTTCTCTCAATATCTAGGCATGCTTGCAATCATTGAAGCCTATTTAAAAAAGAAGGGAATCGGATACGCCTCGATCAAAGGATCGACCCGCGACCGAAGCGAGCAGCTCCGCAAGTTCCGCGATGATCCTGCCTGCGAGGTATTCGTCGCCTCACTTCTGGCTGCAGGGGTAGGGATCGATCTCACGGTGGCCTCGATCGTAATCCATTACGACCGCTGGTGGAACCCAGCCAAAGAAAACCAAGCCACCGACAGGGTGCACCGGATTGGCCAAAATCGAGGTGTTCAAGTCTTCAAACTCGTCACCAAGCACACAATCGAAGAACATATCCATGAAATGATCCAAAGAAAGAAGGGACTCCTGGAGGACATCATCGGCCAGGAAGACCAAATCAGTTATTTAAGCAGAGATGAGCTCCTCCAAGTATTTGAAAAAATATTTACGGATGTGCAGTGAAAGTCAGCTGTGCGTAACTGTCTTAAAATCAGATATTTAGTAAAATTCAATGATTGCAATTAAATAATGTAAAGATAATCTTTATATTAAATAATATTAACTATATAATATACTTACTAAAAACAAACAAATAGGTTGCTATGTCTTCTATTAATCCAAAATCTACAGTAGTAGAAATTCAAAAAAAATTAATCTGTGATGCTACCGGAGAGCCTTTTTCTGAGAAAAATCCCCCTTATATATTAAATTGTTGCGGAGTCAGGGTATGTCAGTCTGCAATTCAGGGTCTTAACAGTAATTGCCCAGCAATAAATAAATGTGGAGGCGGTGGACGTTTTACAGTTGCTGCTTTGGATGACAAGTTACTCGCAATTACGAAGTTGTTTCAAACACTGCAGCTGCAGCTACAAGATCAGCTGGGACCTGTTCTCCCGCCTCCTGAGAGGCGAGAAGAAAAAAAAGTGACCCAGGCTTTTAAGTACGAAGATGTGGGAGCAGTTGCAGGACAGATGTTTGTACATCCTGCGGAAGAAGTCTCTCAGATCAAATTCGGGGATCCTCATGGTGAAATTAGTTTAATCTCTTCTAGTTCCAACAGAGTGGTTGATAGAATTTCCATTATTTCTCTTGAGAACGGTAGGCTAGCGGTTCAGCTACGTTTAAATAAAGAAGCTCTAGCTACTAAAAAGTTAATTGACCTTTTTAAGGGGTTGGGGATGGATGTTCGCTATGGCCTTCAACGGGATGTTATGAAATTCAATTCAGTAGCAAGTTCTGGGAGCCTAGCTGCTAAAACAATGCTCGAATATTTATTTCAAAATAATGAATTTCCTCTAGATGTAAAAAAAGTCGTGTCGGATTACTTATTAAAAATGCAGGGACCTGCCCTCCCACCGTCCGTGAAATTAGAAGAAAAAAAGAATGATCTAAGGGAAGAGAAAAAAGAAAATAAGAACATAGAACAAGGAAATAGAATATTTCTTACCACAGGCGCAACCTTTCTGAGAGAATCGGCAATTAAGATGGGGGGTGGAGCGGCAGAGAAAGAAGAGCCTCTTGTGAATTTAAACGAGTTTGGTCGCTCTGATCAATATGTATACATGGTTGAATTAAGTGCTAAAGATAG
Organism: Chlamydiota bacterium; assembly: GCA_040388845.1. Lineage (GTDB taxonomy): Bacteria > Chlamydiota > Chlamydiia > Chlamydiales > SM23-39 > JAZKAZ01. The sequence continues at coordinate 9,965 of JAZKAZ010000142.1, forward strand.
TATATTTAAAAAAGTATTCTTTGGTTTTTCCTTTGGAGTGCCAGATATTGCAATATATATTCATGAAAATATAAAAATAGATGAAAATCTAATTAAATTGTTTAAAGATAAAGGCCTGCTTTGCGCCGTAAAAGACGGTTTAGTCATCAGAGTAGAAACAAGGGGAACCCCTCAAGAACGGGCGGATCAGTCTGTATTTATAGTTAGATATTTATTCTCAAACAATAATTTCCCTAATGATGTTAAAGGAGCTATAAATAAAGCGTTCATTCCTAGAAACGGATCTTAATAAATAAGACCCTCCTCCAGGAAATATTTAGGATTTCAGTTAATGAAATCCTAAATATTTCATTTTAATAAATAGGCAATTAATTTAAGTTGAATTAAATATTTATTTAAGCTATAGTATATTCATTATAAATATACTAAGGAGATATTATGTCTATTAGCCCGCTGTCACCGACAATGGCAAAACTTCAAGAACAATTAATCTGCATTGAGACCGGGATGCCTTTTTCTGCTGAAAACCGTCCTTGCGTCTTAGATTGTTGCGGAGCTACGGTAGGCCAGTTGGCAATCCAGGGACTTAACAACAACTGCCCAAACAATAGATGTAAAAGCGGACGTTTTACCGGCTTTGTTTTGAATGACAAGTTACTTGCGATCACGAACTTGTTTCAAACACTGCAACGGCAGCTACAGGCTCAGTTGGGATTTGTCCTCCCATCTTCTGAGAGATCGGAAGAAAAAAAGAATGTGCTCAACGAAGAGAAAAAAGTGAACCGAATTTTTAGATATGAGGATGTATCTGATATTGCAGGTGAGATATTTGTAGAAGATAAAGTTTATGACATTAAATTCGGAGATCCCAATAAAAAGGGTGTGATTTATTTAAGATCTTCTGGTCCTAATAATTTGTGTGATCTTGAAATTGTTTCTTTTCCATCTGGTGAAATAAGTATAGAGGTGTATTTAAATAAAAAACTTACTGATAATAATAAACTGCTTCAGTTTCTTGAAAGGTTTGGAATAAAAGGCGAGTATTCGTTAGGCGGTAGACTTGTATTTAATAGTGTAAAGAGTATTGAGAGTGAATATGCTAAAAATTTTATCGAACATCTATTCAAAAATAATGCATTTCCTCCAGATGTAAAAACACTCGTATCGACCTATTTATCAAATAACTGAAGTCTAAATATTTCCTTTGCTTGTAGGGAACGACCCCGTTCCCTATACTGTCCCCAAGTCAAAGAAGCTTGAACTCACCCATGCACCCAAAAATTGCCTTAGTCGGCCGCCCCAACGTGGGCAAATCAGCCCTTTTTAACCGGATTTGTCAAAAGCGGATCTCCATTGTCGATGAACAAGAGGGGATTACGCGCGACCGTCTCTATGCGGAAGCAGAGCTTTTTGGCAGAAATTTCACTCTGATCGACACAGGGGGGATCGACCTCGGCGGGATTTTGCCCTTCAATGAGGAAGTGAGACGCCAGGCGGAGATCGCAATTGTCGAGGCGGACGCAATTATCTTAGTCGTCGATGGACAGGTGGGACCCAATCCTTTGGATGGGGAAGTGGCCAATATGCTTCTTCGCTCTGGGAAACCGGTCGTCGTCGCTGTCAATAAGATCGATCAGATTAGCGAAGAGATCAAAATTCATACATTCCACTCTCTAGCAATCAAAGATTTAGTCGCCGTTTCCGCACTCCAAGGCTTTCAGGTAGCAGAACTTTTAGAAAGAGTTTTTAAATTTCTCCCAGCGCAAATTGATGCTGTGGAAGAGGTTCTTCCCTCTGGCATCCGGATCGCCATTGTTGGCCGCCCCAACGTGGGCAAATCGACGATCCTCAATCAACTTTTGGATGAAGAACGATCGATCGTCAGCCCAATTGCTGGGACCACCCGCGATGCCATCGACGTTGTTTTGCACCATGCTGGCCAGGATTATCTTTTGATCGATACGGCAGGGATCCGGCGGAAGAAAGCCGAGCGGGAAGTGGTGGATAAATTCGCTGCGATCCGGACGGAAGAGGCCATTGAACGCGCAGATGTTTGCATTCTGGTCTTGGATGCCTATGAAGGATTTACGACGCAGGAAAAGCGGATTGCAAGCGATATTGAGGCCAAGGGAAAAAGCTGTATCCTCGTTTTCAATAAATGGGATCTAGTGAAGAATCTTAAGATGGAGCATGCGCTTCGGGGCGTGCGCGAAGAGATTCCCTTTTTAACGCATTGCCCGCTTCTCTTTATTTCGGCGCTCGCGGGGCGCAATCTCGAGAAGATTTTGCCGACCGTCAATGCCGTTTATGCGGAAAGGCTGAGGAGAATCACGACGGGCGGCCTGAATAAGTTCATCGAAGGGTGTCTGCAGAAGTACCATCCGCCGCTAATTATTGGAAAACGATTGAGAATTTACTATATGACTCAAGTTGAAACCAATCCTCCGAAATTTGTTCTTTTTGTCAATAATCCGACATTGATGACTGAAAGCTATCGAAAATACATCCTCAATCAGTTCCGGGACGTCTATGGGTTTAGCGGCTGTCCGTTGATTCTTGAGCTCAGGGGAAAAGCGCCCTCCTCCGAGCCAAAGCTTCTTTAAGGATCTAGCCTTTTTTCCCTTCCCTCTCTATTCTGCAATTAGGAGCTCCAGATCTCATGCGCCTACCTCGACCCCGTTCTATCTCTTTCACTCCGTTTCTGACAGATTTGAGAGAATACCGCCTTGGGTATCTGCGCTCGGATTTCATGGCGGCTCTTGCAGTTGCCCTCATGACGATTCCTCAATCGATCGCCTATTCCTTATTGGCGGGGCTGCCTCCAACAGCAGGTCTTTTCTCTGCGATTTTCGGCACTATTTTTACAGCCGTACTCGGCTCCTCTCGCTATCTGGTTTCCGGTCCAAGTACGGGGACTGCGATTTTAATTCAGACCTCGATTGCAGAGATTCTGGCCAATTATTTTGAAAATGTCACAGGGATTCAAAAAGAGATCCTAGTTCTTCAGATTTTAACCCAAATTGTATTCCTCATGGGGATTATCCAAATTGCGGCGGCTTTTTTCAATGTGAGCAAATTTTTACAATTTGTCAGCAGGCCTGTGATCCTCGGATACTTTGCGGGGATTATTTTCGCAATTGTGGTCACGCAGCTTTTTTATTTTACAGGTATTCGTTCCCCGTCTGGTGCCGAGCCGATTTTGGTCCAAGGGTGGCATTTTGTGCTCCATTTGTTTGAAATCAATCCAGCAACCACTCTTGTGGGATTGGTCAGTCTTGGATCTCTTCTTTTGCTGCGTAGATTTTTGAAAAACTGGCCCGATGCGCTTTTTATGCTGATCATTGCAGCATTGCTTGCCAAAGGTTTTAATCATTGGCTAGGAGAGGGAACCGTCGCTCGTCTCGGCGATATTGAATCGATTGCTGAAGTGATGCCTCGCTTCACTTTTCCTCTCTTTGACCTATCGCTCATGAATAAGATTTTCCCAGCAGCGGTTGCGATTTCGTTCCTTGCGATCCTTGAGGTATTTTCGATTTCGCGCAATTTCGCTGCTAAAACAGGGCAACAGGTGGAGGCCAACCAAGATGTCTTTGGCTTAGGGGTCAGCAATTCGGCTCTATCCCTTGTATCCGGATCGCTCCCTGCATCGGGAAGTGCAACGCGCACTTCATTGAATTTTGGACTCCATGCGAAAAGCAGGTTCGCTGCCATCGGCAGCGGAGTTCTCACTGCCCTGATCATTTTCTTTTGCTGGCCCCTTGTGCAACATATTCCGCCTGCAGCTCTTGCAGCTCTTTTGATGGCAACCGTCCCTGCGCTCATGAATTTAAGCGAGATCAAACTTTGTTTCCGAGCCACCCGCGAGGATGCTTGGGTTTTTCTTCTCACATTCATCTCCTGCTTGATTTTTAGCTTGGATGTGGCCTTTTTTGTCGGGATTACGATTTCGATTGCCACCTATCTAAAAAAGTCGGCAACTCCCCACCTGGTTGAATATGCATTCAATTCGAAAGGGCGCCTCATGATCGCAAGTCCAAAGGAAGACGTCCATCGAAAGGTACGGATCATTGGAATTGGAGGCGAGCTCTATTTTGCAGCGGCAGACGTTTTCCAAAACGCGCTGCAAACGGTGGCAGAAGACAGGAACGTGCAGGCAATTGTACTCCGGCTCAATAACGTCTATCACATGGACGCGTCTATGTGTCTTGCAATTTTGCATCTCTACGAGACTTTAAAACTTTCGGGTAGGTATCTCGTGATCAGCGGTCTTACTGAAGAGGTATGGCATGTCTTTCATAGAGCGGGCCTTGTCAAACAAATCGGACTGGACAATCTCTATTTCACCGATGAGAGCAATCCCCAATTCTCTACCTGGAAGGCTTGTCTGAGGGCCCAGGAGCTGATCCACCGCCGGGATGGAGAGCTGAGCGGGGATGAATCCTAAAATTTAAATTTTCTCACTTCTTTGCCGCAGACTCTTTGTAAATTATTAATTATTAGCAGCTTAGTGTGTTATTGGATTTCTTGTGCAGTGAACTGCACAAGAAATAGCTTTTCTGGTAAACTCAGTGAAAAGGAGTAGTCTGATGAGACCCGCACTCAGTTACGAGGCTCTACGCCAAGTAGTAATTGAACAGCAAGAAGAAATCATTCGTTTTAAAAATCTGCCTTGGATCGAGCGCGATAAAACTAGAGAAATTCTTGACGTGATCGATAAAAACTGGGTCAAGGTAATCATGGGCATTCGAAGGTGTGGAAAGTCGGTCATGGGCCACCAAGCTTTGAAAGACAAACTGTACGGCTACCTTAACTTTGACGATGAGCGGTTAATTGGGGTATCCGCTGGAGATCTCAACAAGATGTTACAGTATCTCCTTGAGGTAATCCCCGAAATAAAAATTCTTTTTTTTGATGAAATACAAAACGTCGATGGCTGGGAATTATTTGTCAGTCGATTGCAAAGGCAAGGATATAACATAATAATTACTGGAAGTAATTCTAAATTATTGAGTAAGGAGCTTGCAACGCATTTAACTGGGCGGTATATTTCGATTGAACTTTCCCCTTTTTCTTTCCAGGAATTTCTACGAGCCAAAAATTTCCAATGGACATCTACCAGTTTATATAAGACTCAGGATCGGGCAATTCTTTATTCTTTTCTCAATGAATACATGAATAAAGGGGGATTTCCCGATATGGTTTTGGAGGGATATAATGCTTTTTACCTTCGAGAATTATACGATAAAATCATTTCGAGAGACATCACCTATCGCTACCGGGTAAAATATAGCAATACCTTAAAAGAGATTGCGATCTATAGTCATGCAAACTTAGGAAGTAGGCTTACTTTTCATAAAATAAAAAATATTTTCGATATCAAGAGCATTCACACTGTGAAAAATTATTTCCAGTATCTTACGGATGCTTATTTGGTCTTTCTTTTGAACTCATTTTCCTATAAGTACAAAGAGCAAATCAAGCTGCCTAGAAAAATTTATACGATCGATAACGGTCTTTCCTCTGCAGTGAGTCCAAAATTTACTCAGGATCGCGGAGCTGCCTTAGAAAATCTTGTTTTTCAAGAACTGTACCGGAGAGGAAGTGAGTTCGCGTATTATTCAGCGCTTGATCATGAAATCGATTTTGTCATTCATAAGAACCGTGAAGTGATCTTATTGATTCAGGTAGCGATTTCGTTAGAAGATCCTGCCACTCGAAAGCGGGAAGTAAAAGCGCTTATCCAAGCTGCAGAACAACTACATTGTAAGAATCTGATCCTCATTACGTGGGAGGAAGAAGGTATTGAAGAAATCGGCGAATTTAAAATTGATTTAATTCCAATTTGGAAATGGCTTTTGCCGTCGCAAAGCTAGTATTGAACGGGCAGCTCAGCGCAATCCCGGTTCTTCAGGACCGGGTCAAGCGAGCTCTCTGTCCATTCGCGGCAAGGAACTTGCCGCCCTTTACCGGAGCGGAGAATCTCCTTCCTCGCAGGAAGGAGTTCTTCAAATCTGCCGGCGGTAAACGCATTGAAAATAGCAAGTCCGTGGACTACATGAGCAATCGTTGGTTTCCCGTTTTTCTCGGAGAGAATCGGCTTTGAAAAGAATAGAGTTCTTTTAGGGGCAAAAAATGTTTTTCCCGGATTTTGTTTAGCCAATTCTTCTCCAATGCTCCCCACTCCTTTTCCAGTCGAGCAGGCATCCAAAATGATTGTGGCATTTTTGGCGCAATCTCTAAATTGGTCGGGTGTAATCGCGTTGACATCATAAGTTGGAACCTCTTCCTCTATTTGGTTTGAGGAAGATTTATTTGGCACATAGAGCCCTTTTGGCCATCCGTGAGAAGTGAAATCGACGATCTGAATTTCTCTGTCTGGATATTTTTTCTTGAGATCTTTTAGTGTGCTGAACATTTCTTGGGCTGAATAGGAAACAAAGGGGGCTACGCCATAATGCTTTTCAAAATTTTTAATTTTGTAGTGGTAATAGTAATAAACATTGTCTCCTAAAATGGCTCCACTTTCATCATAAGGGGCAACGAAATAGGCGCAAATGGGCTTATTCGATTGATCCACCCTTTCCCGCATTTTTTCAAAATCCACCTCTAATCTCTCGATGTTCCTATCAAACATTTCTTTGGAGGGGCGTGTATATAGCAATTCTTTGACTAGCTGCAGACATTGTTTGATCACTCTAAATATTTTTTTTAAAATTTT
>JAZKAZ010000142.1:16692-21379 GCA_040388845.1 Chlamydiota bacterium
ATTTTCATGCTTTTCTGGGAAACGGAGGGCGTAGGCAGTCGAGAGGTAGGAAGGCATTTCGCGCGGAATCATCAATAAACGATTTGACAAAGGAGCCATAAAAAATCACCTTATTTTGTTTTCGTCTAATAATAAATGTGACTAACAATTAAATAAACTCTAAAAATAATAGTTTGATTAATTGTTTTTTTGTGTTATAATTGTAGATATTAATAAATGTATTTATGGATAAATAGTCATGTCTTTTTTGAGCTCAGATACGTCAGAAATATCCCCTTTGATGGAATCGTGCCCGTGCAGCGCAGATTGGCCAGACGATCTCCATTGGGAAACGATCAGTTACCTGGCTCCGGTGGAAAACAACGGGTTAAGCGACAACGCAATTCACTATATCCTAACTGTTACCAGAGCAAGTCATCGATCGATTGAGGAGTTCTTGAAGACTTACAATGGAAGAGACTCATTTCGGATCGTTTTGCGCAACTGGCAATTTTCAAGGATTCAGCAACTCAGCGAAGTTGCCCAAGAAGAATATGTAGATTCGGATGATGAAAAGGAGATTTTAGAGCAATCGGCAATTCATCCAGCAATCTTTCAGGAGCTACCCCCTCAAACATTTGCTCTGAACATGCAGAATTTGGCGCGAAGCGCCAACTGGAAAACCGTGGAGCAAATGATCGCAAGCGGCAGGCGGATCCCGCCGAATACATATTGTGGTCTCATAGAGGAGGCGGCCATTCAGGGCGAGAGGGGTAGATTTGAAACATTGCTTAAAAAAAGACCTCAACTGAATTATGAAAAACTGATAAGCATTTTTCGTAAGCATAAAGTTCGTTTTGATGCCTATGGAATTATTCAAAAAACGAATCACTATGCCAAAATGAGTCAGGCCCAAAAGCAAAGATTGGCAAGCTGTTTGCGTAGGGGTTAAAATTGTGCCTAGATATAGTTGCGATCAATGCCTGTTTTTAGGTACAATAGAATCGATGCTGAGAGTGAAAAATGGGCAAAGATTTTGTCGTTTACAAGGGCCTAGAATTCACAATCGAATGGTATTTTAACGAACGAGGCAAAAGTCCTGCTAAAGCATACTTTGATGATTTAGATCGAACAAGGAAACTTGAGGCTTTTGAGTTGTTTATGATGATGGCCAAGGTAGGAAAAATCTTTAATATCACCAAGTTTAGGAATGAAGGGGATGGCATTTACGCATTCAAGCCTAAGCCGGATCGATTTCTTTGTTTTTTCTATACAGGTAAGAAAATCATTATTACCAGCGCCTTTGAAAAAAAACAGGATAAACTATCGTCAGTGGAGAAGAAAAAGGCATTAGGTTATCAAAAGAATTATAAAGCCAGAGTTGAGGAAGGTATATACTATGACTAAAGAAAAAAAAAGTTTTGCTTCCACATATGAGAGGCTTATTAATGAAGACCCAGAATTTGAGAAGGATTTAGAAAAGCGATATCGAGAGTTTGTTCTTTCTGAGCTTCTCTTGGCAATCATGGAAGAGGATCACATTTCAATTAGAAAGCTTGCGAAAGAAGCTGGAGTTTCCCCTTCTCTTATTCAAGATTTACGCACTGGAAAGAAAGATAATCTCACTTTTAGATCGTTTTCGAGCATTGTGGATGCGTTAGGCTATGATATTGTTCTCGAAAAGAGGCAAAGAAAATTCCGCGCGTCAACTAAATTCAAAATGGCTCATCGTAAGCGCATGACTTCTAAAGTCCAGCACGCCTGAAGGGGGTACACAACAGTAGGAACTGTTGTGTAGGTGCGATCATTTATCGTCTTCAGAGCTTACTTTTCGTTTCGTTTTTTTTTCTTCCTGGGATCTTTGGGGTGTTTTGTTCTCTTTTTCCTCGTTGGTCTGGCTTTTCATTGCCTTTATTTTTTCAAGAATTGCAGGCATTCTATCAAGGAGTCCTTGGCCACTGCTTTTGGTCGTGCAAACGCCTGCATTTTCCTCAATTTTTATATCGACCACTCTCCCGTTATAAAGAACAACGCATGCCCGTTTAGCAACAAACCCAAGATGTCGCTCTTCTCCTTCCTTTGCACCTTCACATTTATCCATCCCAAGCCCCATTTCCCAAGTCAATTGTCCCAAATAGTCAGGAATCATGATGGAAGGATCGGCGTTTTGCGACATGGCCCAAGGGTGCATTGTATCTCTATTATTGACGCCAACACAGCCGATGCGCACTTGCATTTCTGTAAATGCTGACTGGGCTTTTGCAATCGTAGGCAAATGATCCTTTGTACAGGTGGGCGTCCATGCGCCTGGAACAAAAAAGAGAGCCGTGAGCTCTTTCGAAAATTCTTTTCTGGTGTCAAACCAGGTGACTGTTTTTCCATCTGGCTGCAGCCTAGATAGCCGAATACTAGGAATGAGCTCTCCTTCCTTGATCGTATTAGGCATATTGGTAGTGATTCGTTTTATGAGCTCTGAGCCTGGTTTTGGTATAAGGTCTAGAAATATGTATGATAGTGAGGTTGCCATAGGTATTTCCCTTTTATATATTTTCTTTCGCTTTTTTTGAGGCACTCAAAACCTCAAAAAATCGATGGGCGATACTTTAGTTGCTGTTTGATTTTTTGTGAATTACAAATTATTGAGGAAAATAGACGACCTGTTGGACTTGCTCGGCTGCGACTACAATCGTGGAGGAGACGAACTGCGTAGATAGGTATTTGATGAGTAAAAGAGTGTCGTTTGCCGCCATCAATGTGACGCTTTGGACGTTATAGATCAGCCCATTTTGGAGAGGGAGGAAAAAAGGGCCGCTCAGCGTTGTTAAAATTCCTACTTTAGAGGTTGCTGTTTTGTAGGGCGCGCTTGTGAGAAGCGTTGTGGCTATGCTTTGGATATCTGCTGCCCGTTTGACCGGATCAATAGAAAAAAAAGGGATTACTCCATTTGCAAAAGAGGAGGTAAATCCAGTGGCGGGGATTGTGACGGGGGAGTAGATCACCTCTGAAATGAGTTCTATGGGTACGACAAGGTATTGCGGAGAGGCTCCTGGAGGGACATATTTAACAATTAGGAGTGTGTCGTAGGGCGCAAGAGATATGGTTTGCACATAAGGAATAAGTCCATTGACGACGTAAGAGGCGTAAGGGAACGGAGTGGTAGACAGCGTTTGAATTGCAACCTCCGACTGAGGGATATTATAAGGGGCAGTTGTGAGGGTGGCTACCATCTTGGCGATGTTGAGCCCTCTTTGCATGGGATCGATGGGGAAAATCGTCGTCGGACCGGTCACAGAGATCGCAGAGAGCCAAAGGGGGAAGAGACTTAGGATTAGGGGGAAAATTTTGAGGGATTTGGCCATGGCTGCACTCTCTTTGTTCGGAGCACTTTATCGGAATGAAGGATTTAATTAAAATTTTTTTTCACAGATATTTATCAATCACGGCGGGATCATACTTGAAAATCGCTCCATCTACTTCGATTTTTCGATAGACCCACTCTTCGTCATTTTCGCGCAGCAAGCGGTCGCATCCCATGATAAAGCCTTTGAGAAAGCCGTAGCGGTGCATGGCCAGTTTCATATATTGGGAAGATGAGGGACGGTAATGGCTTCTTGGCCCGTCGACCGGAGAGATCACTTCTTGATGGAAGCGGATGACAATATCTGCCATTTTAGTGGCCAAGGATAATTTCTCATCCACTGGACGGGAGGATACCGCTTTCAAATCGCTGTCTTTGCCCCAAGGCTCGTGGAATCCTGGATGAGAAAAGAGGGAAATTGAAAAGAGAAGAGAGCCTACTAAAAGCCAGTTAAAACGCATATTGCATCATGAGGGCTGGAAATAGTTTGTAATCGTTCAAGACGGCAGCAGCGTTTTTCTCAAAGAGCCGTTCGTTGTAATATTTAGCCTCCTCGCCTGCCCCATAGATGCCGCCGAAATACCACCCTGCCTCAAAACCTGTGGTAATGATCCCGGCTGCGATGTGGCGGTGGCTAAAAAACTGATAGGCTGCTGCAATGAAAAGGCCATTCAAAAGAAACGCTGTGAAAGCCGATTTTTTCTGTCCGATGTAAAGGTAGCCGGCTCCTGGAATCAATGCATTGAGGAGCTGCGCTCCGCCCACTGATTTTTTCTGCGCCTGATAGGTATCTAGGAGATTATCTAAATAGGAGTAGTCTTGAAAGCCGCTTGCAAAAGATTGGATTGCAGGGAGATCGCCTTCGCGGATTGCGCGCGATACTTTTAATTTTTCCCCTGTTTCTGGAAACGTTTGATCGATGAGCTCGAGGATTCTCTCTTGTTTGCCGGGAGTGTCCATTTCTCGGTAGCATTCATAGAGGATGAGAAGAAGGTCGTGATATGCGGGGAAGGTTTTGTCGACGTGGGCAAGATCTCCTTTTTCGAAATATTCGATGGCCTCATCATATTTTTTCCCGAGGAAATAGCAGAGGAGAATATCGTATTGAATTTCGTGTCTTCTCGCTTTTTCGTCTGGAGGAAGAAGAATCTGCGCGCGCTTGAAGGTGGAAATGGCGCGATAGAGATCGAGTTCATCTGCGAAATAGCGGGCAATGATGTATTCTCTGCCCCAATCTGAGCTCCGTTCGGCAGATGAAAGGGGCGGGAAAGCGCCTTTGAGTCGTTGGAAATGCTGATCCTGGAGCTGATAGCTGATGCGTGGTTCAATTTTGTCGGGAACGCGGTAGCA
>JAZKAZ010000143.1:0-12844 GCA_040388845.1 Chlamydiota bacterium
AAGCGAAGGACATCTGATTGAGGAAGCAGGAGCTCTGTCGTTTTGCCCGTCTTAAAATCTTTCGAGGATCCCGCAAGATAATCTTCTAGGTGCATCACCTTTTGCCCGCCAATTTGAGAAGGAGGATTGTTGCGCAGCCTGTGCATCACCGATTCCATTTGTTCCATTCCAGCTTGACTATCGGTAAATTTCAGATTCGTTAAGGATTCGCGGTGGACTCCGTAATTTCGGTAAATTTGATAAAGGCGATCCACGAGAGTCAAATTTTGTTTTTTTGCAAGGCTTGCAACTTCTGCGATGAGACACGATGCTGAGATCGCGTCTTTATCTCGAACAAACGTTCCAAACAGGTAGCCGTAGGATTCTTCCGCGCCGAAAAGAAATTGATAGGCGTCAAAAGTCTTTTCCCAAAGACCGATCTGTTCTCCGATGTATTTAAACCCGGTGAGAACATCGATGCATTTTCCTCCAAAACTCTCTGCAATCTGTCTGAAGAGTTCAGTGGTTACAATCGTCTTAATAAATGCCGCGTTCGGAGGAAATTCTCGTCTGGCTTCCAAAGAGGTGCAAATGTGATGGAGGCAAAGGCATCCAATCTGATTGCCGGTGAGGCGAAAGGGCTTAAGTCCATCCAATGCCACAACTCCCATTCGGTCGGCATCTGGGTCAGTTGCAATCAAGAGATCCCCTTTTTCTGCCAACAGCTGTTCTGTGCCGAGCTGGAGCGCTTTTTCCTCCTCTGGATTGGGACTGGGCGCGAACGGAAAATTTCCATCAAAGGAGCGCTGTTTTTCAACTATAGAGATCTGCTTGCATCCCCATTCTTTCAGCGCTTTGGGGATGATGCGCAGGCCGGTTCCATGGAGATTTGTGTAGATGATCTTCAAAGAAATATCAGTTAACTCAGGATGGAGCTGGAGTTTTTTCAACTCGGATAAATAGGCGGTGTCGAGCTCTGGGCCCACTTCCTGAAAGGTAGCTCCCATTCGAATTTGGCCAGGGTCTTTGATTTTAGCCACCTCTTCCATGATCCCTACATCATGGGGCGGGACGATCTGACAGCCGTCATTCCAGTACACTTTATAGCCGTTGTATTGCGGAGGATTGTGAGAGGCGGTGATCATCACAGCTGCGCTGCAGCCGAAATGCCTGCAGGCAAAAGAAACAAGAGGAGTGGGGCAGAGTTCTTTCGAGAGCAAAACAGCGATCCCATTTCCAGAGAGCACACGTGCCGTCTCTTCAGCAAACTCTCGAGAATGATGCCTCATATCGTAGCCGATAAAAACGGAATATCCTTTTTCAGGCTTTGGCTGGTTTTTCAGATAATTGGCAAGTCCTTGAGTGGCAGCTCCAATGGTATATCGGTTCATCCGGTTGGTTCCGATTCCCATGAGGCCCCGCATTCCGCCCGTTCCAAACGATAAGTCTTTGAAAAAAGCATCCGAGAGGGCTTTGGGGTCGGAGAGTTGCAGTTTGCGGATTTGGGCTTTTGTTTCTGGATCAAAGGGACCGTCCAGCCAAGTTTGAATCCGTTTTTCGATGGCGGGATCCAGAGCCTCATTCAACATGATTTTTCTCTTTAAAACTTTTGTTATAACCGATTTGCGCAAAGTTCAGAAGAGTTTTTTGCAAGGTTGCGAAGAGAAAGTTTTAGAGAGGTATTGTTGTTTGGTTGGATGCGAGCGTCTGTTTATCCGGGCAGACGCACTTGCTCTCGGAAAGATAGCAATCCACATCTTTTCTGGCGTAACCAAATTCATCGGGGAGTAGCGGTCCATCGGGGATGTCAGAGCCCAATAAAACAAAATGTTTATGATTATTTAAGTATACTATTGTTAAATTAATCTGATTCGCAACCCGCGTGGGGAGGAAATATTTTAATCGTCTTGATGGGCAAAGAAATGGGCCATCAAGCCTGCTTGTTTTTTAGGAGTATTGGGACCTTCTTTTTTTTGCCCATTTTCCTCATAAAATTGAGAAATAATCCACTGAGCTGTTTTGAATTCCCAAGGAAGTAGGCACATCACAGTACTCACTAAAACTCCCTTTTTTAAATTTCCAAAGTCGATTTGATCTATGTTTTCTCTATTAAATAATAACTCTGTAGAGCTAGAAAATTTGTTTTCCTGCTTTCTGGAATTATAAAAAATTAGGTAGTTTTTACGATTCGTTTGAAACCACGCATCGAGTGTTTTTTCGATCGTAGGTGAACCTTTTTTCTGCTGAATTAAATGATCTTGCCCCGCAAGGATAAATCCTCCGCCCTGGGTAGATTCCATGGCATTACAGAGATCCTTCTGTCTAAATTTCCATGTAGTTTTCATCAATAGATCATTGCGATGTACAAAAATAGAACAAAGCCCGTCGACACAGCGTATGAGAGCGTGGGGATTGACGGATAGATCTTCGTTGCTTAGAAAAGGGAGGATATCACGGCTATGGACTAGAGAAATTCGATTAAATAATGATCTATCAGCTTTTTTTAGAGTTTTTAGAAAGTTGTTGATTTCATGTAAATTAACAAATTGCTTAATATTTTCTCTAATTTTAAAAAATGAGTCTTTGGCTGCATTTCTTTTATGGAACGGGATTTTTAAATCTCTCTTCGCTACATAGAGAATTCTCTGGAGAACTTTTCCTAAAGTCACTGTGCATAAGCCAGAATTAGATAATGTTCCCAGCCCATCTCCCCAATCTTGGCCCAATGTACGCCTAGTATCCCAATTCGTAAACTGAAGTCCTGGCCCTTCGAGTTTATCCAACATCATTTCTGAAGCTAGGCCCTCTCCTTCACGCAAAATGGACCGGCGATTTTGATTTAAAAGATATTTTGCCAAAAGAGTATTACAGTTCCGTACATCAGACGCTCCATGGGCATCAGAAAGCCCAATCCAATGGGCATCCTCCACATTTTCTATATTGGATAAATAAGAAACGCTGTATCCATTTTTTTCAGAGAATGCAGTAACAAAATCTTTGATTTGCGTAGGTAAATTAATTTTTGCATCGGATAAAGAAACTGTAGACATGGGCACGCCTAAAAATTTGGTTTATTGCAATTATATCATGATTTTTATTTATTGTATGTTAATTAGTTTTGTTGATTTTTTTTAAAAGTCGCAGTATAATAATTTAAAAAACAATTACATTATCATGGTTGAAAATGGTAAAATTAGCAGAAGCACACATTCAAGATTTTCAACTTCTTTGGAGTCGCTCCAAAGGAGATCTTTATTGCGTTGAAAATAATCATTTACGCTCAATGGGATGGGTAGAGCGGATCTTCTACCGGCTCTCTCTTTTTTTCCTTCAAACCGATATAAATCATTCCATTTTGCCCCATCAGATGAGTGCTTTTCAAAAAAAAATTCATCGGGTCAGGCTGTTTTGTGTGGATGTCTTAGGCGAGCATGCTCAGAAAGTTAGATGCGCGGTCAGCGGGGTAATCGGCCAAGTCACAAGAGGTTTAGAGCCAGAGGGGGAGACTCCTTTTGAGAAGAGGATTCTCGGGGAATTTTATTTTGAAAAAATAGCCACTTTAAGCCGGGGCGTTTATGCCAGACAAATTCATCCAACAGCGCTCTCTTTGCTGGATCAATCGGTTGATCTAAGTGAGATTCCTCAAAAAGCAAGCAAAGCCTATCAAATAGCCTGTCGAACGGCCAAGCTTTTTGCAAAGCTTGGGAATTTTGAGTTATTGGGAGGCGCAAGCGGCGCCTATTGTATTTTTGATCAGAAAAAAAGGCTGGGTGTTTGTAAATTCTCAGATGAGGAGCCTCTATCTATAAACAATCCCTGGCTGATTCAGAAAATAAAACGGTGTTTGTATTCTTGGATTCTTTGGTCTTCGCGGACAGGCCTTTTTAAATGTGTTGCGGGTCAAGCCCACATTGCCGAGGCTGCAGCCTCGATCATTGGAGAGCACATCGCAGATGCCATGGGCAAAAAAGCTTTTAGCTTAGTCCCTGAAACACATGTGGCTCAAATCGCTCTCAACGATGGAAGAAAAAGAGCTTGCTCCTTTCAACTTTGGATTAATGAACCCCATCAAACAGCCAATCGATTTTTTCGCGTTGGCAAATATTATGACCCGATTCATCCGATGCCCCGCCCTTTTGAGCAGGAATTATCAGATCAAGTGGTGCTCCAAGACGTAATGACGGGGAACATGGATCGCCACGGGGAAAATTGGCTTGCGCTCCAAAGGCCGGAGATCCGATTGATCGATGGAGGTCAATCTCTTTCTCCCTACCATCCAACTCCGGGCTGCTGGGTTCTTTTGCGAAATCAGTATTTATGGAAAAAACTTCCTCAGTTCAACCAGGGCTTTTCAGCTGTTGGAAAAGAGGCCATTTTGCGTCTCTATAAAAAACGGCATCAAATCAGAAAAGAGATCGAACAGCTCTATGACCAGCATCTTCCGGAAGATCGTGGAGGAGAAAATAATTTACGGGCCTGGCGATCAGAGGAGCGATTGAGTGTTCTTTATTTATATCGGAATCGTCTTAAAACCGAACTTGCCCAAATGCGCACAGATGAGGACCTGAAGGGGCTGGCTTGCGCTCTTTCCCGTGGGAAATTTAAATAATAATATCCATGCAAATTGGCAATAGAAAGAACAATTTATACCGAACTACAACGAGAAATTCTGATCCAGAAGGTTATCCAGATAAGTGAGGCATTGTTCTTGGATCACAAGAGAGGGGATGAGCGGAGCGTCGGGGTGATTGATCCCCTCGCACCGCTTGGAGGCCTCTTCCCAATCCTCTGGGCCGCGCAAGTTATGAATCCACCAGGGAAATGTGCGGCATTGCGTGGGTCGGGCCTCATAAACTGTGCATTGGTTGTTTTGGAGAAAAAGACAGTCGTCGGAACCAGGCTTGTCGAGAAGGGCATACTGATCGTCGACAAAGCGAGTATATTTTTTCATAAACTCTTCCTGAGTGATCTTAAAATGGGCAGAAAATCGCTCTAGATCTTGCAAAGAGAGGTAGACGTAGCCAGGAGAGCCTGTGCAGCATTTGCCGCATCCAGTGCATCCAAAGCGCAAGCCATCTGCAAACCAAGGTTCAGAAGGAGTGTCTGTTTTTACTTCCTCGTCCATGAAAACTCCTCTGTCCGCGTATTTACCCATCCGTTTTTCCACGCATAAAGACCTATGGAACATCCCTCATCAGTTAGATCAATCAGATTCCAAGAGCCTTTTTTCGTCTCGGCGGAGCTCCCGCTATCCAGGACGATGGGCAGATCGTTGGGTTGCAGGTTGGCAACAGTCCGTCTATGAGTATGCCCATGAAGATAGAGGCGGATGCGAGGATGTTTTTTGAGAAAACTCTGCAAAACTTTACCTCTTTCTAGATTGCGCCTTGTTTCATCGTTTTGGAAAAAAGGGTAGTGATTGAGCATCAAAATGAAATCATTGGGTGGAAGAAGTTGGATGATTTCTTCGAGATATCTCTCTGTTTTTTCTGAGAGCAATCCTGCTGATGAAAAAAGGTGAGTTGCGTGAGCTGTATCCAATGCAATCACCCACCAGTTGGGGCCGATTCGGTGGGCTTCTACGCCATGGTCTTTTAGAGTAAAAAAATCAACCGGGTGAGAAATCTTTTTTCGGAGATTTGCAAAATAACGATAGAAGCGTTTATCCCGGTACGCTGCCCCTGTGTAATGGTCGTGATTGCCCGGAACTGCGATCCAGGGCTGCTTAATCTGTTTTACGAACTTTGATGCGCTTTCAAATTCTTGGAGAAGAGAAGTTGTCGAAAAGTCGCCGCCAAGCAAGACAAGATCGACCCCTAACTTGGTGAAAAGGGCTGGCAATGAATCCAGCTGAGCTACCGAAAACTCACTTTCCCTAGAAAAAATCCAATTCAAATTGCCCAGAATCCGTTTGGAAAAAAGGCGAAACGGATTCCAGGTGATATGGGTGTAGTGAAAATCAGATATTTGAGCAATGCGCATTATATAAGTATAACAGGCTCAACCCCTAGATTCTAGGTGTTTTTTTCTTGGAGGGCCCGGCATGTTTTGGCTCGGCGTTATTGGTCCGATCAAAGACAGGCACCCTGTATTTCATTTTTTTATTGCGCTCGTCGGGGGTTAAGACTAAAGGAGCTCTGTTTTCTCGCTCTTTTTTTAACTTACTTTTTGCTTGTTTTTTCACCTGGCTGGAACTTGGCTTTCGGTTCGGTATCGGGGGCATTTCAAAGTCTTGCCCTTCCTCCAATTCCAGCTTGTGGATGGATCGGATCACTTGTCGATTTAATTTTTTGATATGATGAGGCAGGTCTTTCATAGTAATAGTCTCCCTGGTTCAATAATACTAAATTAAACAATTTAATATAACTTAATTGCTCAAAACGCTCCTGTTAAATAGATTGAGTACGTTTTTTGTTGTAATGAATTTTTGCCAATGGCTTTCTCGGAGGCGAAACCCTTTCCAATTAGGGATCCACCTGGGAGGAAGAATTAAGGCACCTCTGGTCCAGCCCGGACGCCAGAGACTCATTTGCCTTCGATTCCATCCGATGATCAGATGCGGAACGCCCATCAGGGAGGCGATATGTCCTGGGCCTGAGTCATTTCCAATAAAAAAGCCCGATTCATAAATCAACGAGGCGAGTGCTTCCAAGGAATTCAGCTCGGGGCCGCCCCATTCAGATCGCTCTTGAGGGGAAGAGGCAAAAATGGGTTCAAATCCTTGGGCGTCTAAAAGTATGGCCAATTTCAGGAATTTTGACCGGGTCCAATTTTTATGAGCAGCTCCGCTGAGTGGATGAAGGACCACTCGTCTGTTGTGTTTGCGCAAGACGAGAGAGGAGGGGGCTTTAAATCCATTATCTGAGGTGACATCATCCAGTGAAAAAATAGTGCGGAGGCAAGTTTTGAGATTGTCCACCATCGTAAAATTGAGATCGCACACAAAGTCAAACCCGCTTTTCCAAGGATCGTGGTTTGGCAAGAGATGCTCCCCATAAAAAGTATAAACAGGAAGTGGGAGCTTTTTGATTGCGCGTGCTTTAGCACTATTGTCATGCTGCAAAAAAATGGCATCGAAGCAATTGAAGATTTCAGGAATTTGATCCAAGTGAGGCTGAGGTGCAAATGAGGCTCCTTGGAGCCAAGCGCCAAAAGAGGGTAGATGGTCGCTAAAAGTCGTCGGCTCAAAGCCATGCATGCGCAATTGATGAGCGGCTGTTTGGAAGATGAGGGCATCGCCGATGCCAGAAGCTGAGACGACTGCGATTTTTTTCATAAATTGGGAGCATCATACATAAAATATTTTGTCCCATTTTCTCCAATTTCAGACTTCATGTTTGTTTGTTTTTTCTTTTCTTGAAGATCCTTTTCCGAAAGATACTCATATCTCTGATTTGCGCGCTCACTTTTAATAATTAAATTGTCGGCAAGGATAGATTTCAAAATATTTTTAGATATTTTCATTATTTCTAGAACTGTTCTATTGGTAACCTCAATTTTTGCGAGATATTTTTTGAATGTAGGGCCAACAGATGCGCCAATCTTAGAATCAGATACGAATCTTTCAATAAAATTCTTTGTACCTTCGCGAGTATAAACAGTTGGGATTTCATCTATTTTGGGAAGACATTCGTTGGCTATTGAATTCACAGCGTTAACTCGAATGTTCTTTTCTGCAGAAGAAACGACTTCTGCTTCATTTCCTGTGAAAAGGAATCTTTTTCTGGTTTCGTAAACAGGTATATCCATAGATTTATTCTCCATTAATAAAGTGGAGGCGAAAAGCTTTTTGATCCGCCGTCCATTAAAAAATCAGCCTTTATACTACAGGTGGCAGATTCTGATACAACAAAAAACTCACTTTGCAAGTTGCTGAAGAGTGACTTCTACAAAATCTTTATTGCGATAGATTTTCTCTATTTTCTTTTTTTCCAGCTCATAGCGACGGCTTACATAAGTTCCTTCGATTTCTCTGAACCCAGGAATCTGCAGCGTTTCCGGACCTCCCATTCCAAGTTCCATAATAGATTCTCTCTCGGGCGTAAATGCATCGAAGGGGGCGGCTTTTAAATATTCTCCGAGTTTCCCTTTTCGATGTTTTTTAATAGAGAGGTTTGTATGATTCGATTGTTTTTGTTTTTCTGCATGATTTTTTCTCATTTTGCCACAGCAGAGAGTAGTGAATTTTTGGATGATAGTAACATAGAACAAGATTTGATTTGCCAGCAAATCAAAGAAGAGCAACCTGGCTCAATCTTATTTTGCGAAGGTGGAAAAATGTATCTCAGGCCGGAGCATATTTATGCGACGAGTGAGGGGCTGTTTCTCAAAAGCGGAAGTTTGGTTTTACCGATTTCTAGGGTACTTGGAGATACTTTTGGATGCTATTTGCCATATAATAGTACTGATGATTTAAACCGCCCGACAGGTTACTGGAGTTGTTTTAATCCTCACTGTGAAAATTATCTGAAAGTATGGCATGGCAAATCGTCGAAATGTCCAAAATGCCAACGCAAAGCGTCACCTTCATGCACTGTTGGAGATGTAAAAAATTAAATTTATGTGTCTTTGATTTTTTGGGGGTCATCATGAAATAATTATTCGATGATGACCCCTAGCTGCTTTTTTTGTGCATGATAGGAGGGTCCCACTGTCTGAATGACGCCGCCGCCCAAACAGAGATCACCTTCATAAAAAACGACCGATTGGCCAGGCGCAGCAGCCCTTTGAGGCTCTTTAAACTCAACTTTCATTGTCCCATTTTGCAGAGGGTAGATCGTGCAGGCTTGATCTTCCTGCCGGTACCGGATTTTTGCTCTGCAAAAATAAGGGAATTCGGCTGGAGGCTTGTCCACCCATGTGAGGGATCGAGCCATTAGATCATCTGCATAGAGAGCCGGATGAAGAGCGCCTCGCTCGACAAAGACTACATTTCTTCCTAAATCTTTACCAATGACATACCAAGCATCTCCCTCGCCGCCAAGTCCCATTCCCTTGCGCTGTCCTATGGTGTAAAAGGCAGCTCCATCATGCTGTCCCACCACTTGGCCATTGAGCAGTTGGAAGTCTCCCTCTTTTGGAGCGAGGTATTGGGATAGGAAAGGTTTGAAATCGCGCTTGCCGATGAAACAGATGCCCGTGCTATCTTTTTTTTCGGAAGTGGCTAAATGGTTTGCTCTAGCAATTTCGCGCACCTCTTTTTTTGTGAGATGCCCCACGGGAAAAAGAACTTTTTGGAAGGCATTTGGCTCAACTGCGTGGAGAAAATAGCTTTGGTCTTTTTCTGGATCGGAGCCTTTCAAAAGTCTTTTTTTCTCGTCTAATCTACAATAGTGGCCTGTTGCCAGAAAGTCTGCGCCAAGGCTCATTGCTTTTTCTAAAAAAACTTTAAATTTGATTTCCCGATTGCAGAGGATGTCAGGGTTTGGAGTGAGCCCTGCCTCGTAATCTGCGAGAAATTGAGTGAAGACAGATTGCCGGTATTCTTCGACAAAATTGACGCTGTAATAGGGGATTTCAAGTTGGTTGCAGACGCGGACGACATCTTCATATTCTCTGCTGGATTGACAAACGCCTGCGGCATCGGTTTCCTCCCAATTTTTCATGAAGAGGCCTATGACCCGGTATCCTAGATTTTTAAGAAGGAGAGCGGAGACCGAAGAATCGACCCCGCCGGACATCCCAACGACAACTGTTTTTTTCATAAAGCAGAGAAGAGTATAGCTTATTTAGAATAGCAGAGGAAGAGGTAGTGCTAAGCATTACATGCTTAGGACTGCCGGCCGATTGGCAATTACGTCCCTCTTCTCAGCCGCTCGATTCTCTCCTCTAGGGGAGGATGGCTCGCAAATAGGCGGAGTAATCCTTTTTTTGAAGGATGGGAGATTTTAAAGGCCGCCATGGCGGGGTTTTCTCTGGGATCCTTGATTTCCTGGACTACGCGGAGGGCCTGAAGTGCTGCAATCATCGAGTCCTTGCCAGTGAGACGTGCGCCTCCAGCATCTGCTCGAAACTCTCTTGCGCGGGAATAGGCTGCAATCACAAGAGATCCCAGGATCATAAAAATAAATTCGAATAGATACATAAAGAGCACATAACTCATGTAACTGCCTCCGCCAGAGCTATTTTCTCTGTTGCGGCCGAGGCCTGACACGGCGTAGGCAAGGACCCTGGCTAAAAACATGACGAAGGCATTGACGACTCCTTGCAGGAGCGTCATAGTCACCATATCGCCATTTGCCACGTGGGAGATCTCATGGCCGAGGACAGCCTCGATCTCTTGTTCTTGCATCCGGTTTAAGAGTCCTGTGGAAACCGCTACGAGCGCACGTCTGCGGGAGGGGCCTGTCGCAAAAGCATTCACTTCATTGGATTTGTAGATGCCCACTTGGGGCAGCACAGGGAGCCCTGCCCTTTTGCTTAAACGGTGCACCATTTCGAGTAGATTCTGCTCCTCGGGATCGTGTGTTTTAGGGTCGATGATCTTCACGCCCATCATCCATTTGGCCATGATGCGCGACAAGCTCAGAGAAATAAAAGCGCCTCCCATTCCCCAGATCAAACAAAAGAGCATAAGCTCAGTATAGTTGATTCCATTTGCATTGAGGTAGGGGCGGATGTTGAATACATTGAGAACAATTGTGATCATGAAGACCACAAGGAAGTTTAGAACGAGGAAAAGAAAAATTCTCTTAGCAAATGCCATAAATTCCTATGATCTTTTCCCGATTTTAACCCATCTGCTTTTTTTATACCACAATCAGAGCCAATCTGGGCAGCGCACTGGCCACTAAAAGAAAAATCTTAAAACCACAGAGAGCACAGAGCACACAGAGAAAAAGCAAAAAAAATGCGCGTTTTTTTGCCTCTATGCTCTGGTTAAGAATGTTTTTTTATGGTCGATGCATTGGCCAAAATCCCAAGTTTGGCCCCGATTGTGAGAGAGTCCTTTTGACAATTTCGATTGCGCGAAAATTTTCTTTCTGTCATGTATTCCCCGAAATACAGTTAAAGCCCCTTCAGAAGTATCTGGAAGGGCGGATTTTTAAAAAATCTCTCCTATTTTTCGGGAAAAAATGAGCAAAACAGTTCTCAAATGCGAAAAAGAATCAAATGATATGCAGCTAGATAAAATCAAAAAGACCCTTGGTGATAAATGTGTCTGTTTTGTTTTGATCACCTGTACGGAACCTACTGAAGAGGGGAAAATGAATGTGGAAATGAATTATGAGGGAGATGAAAGCCTTGCTGCATTTCTTGTGGACAATGCGGCTCAAGTCTTTGAGGATCGGATCTCTAAGAGCGAGATGAAATAACCGTTCTTGATTCCAATTTTTGACCAATCTATCATCGACACAAGCCCAGGAGTCTCGGATTATGGCCTCCCTTTCTGAATTGAAAAAATGGATAGAGAAACACTCTGCCACGGTTCGCGATCAGTATTTCCAATTCTTGCGTTTTCCCTCGATTAGTACAGATCCTGCCTATTCCAAAGAAATGAAAAAATGCTCTGAATGGGTGTCCGATTTTCTTGTGAAAAAAGCGAAGATGAAGGTCGAGTGCATTGAGACAGTGGGCTATCCCGTGGTGTATGCCGAGGATTTGAGCGCAGGTCCAAATGCTCCGACGTTATTGATTTATGGCCACTATGATGTGCAGCCTGTCGATCCTCTCGAATTGTGGGAAAGCGATCCATTTGATCCGACAGAACGAGAGGGAAGGATCTATGCGCGCGGCGCTGTCGATGACAAGGGGCAGATTTTCTATGCGATGCTTGCGATCCAATGCTGGAAAGAATTGGGGCGCAAGCTTTCGATCAATGTCAAATTCTGCATTGAAGGAGAAGAGGAATCAGCAAGCGTGGGTCTCGCAAAAGCGCTCCCTCAATTGAAGGAGAAATTGCGCGCAGACTTCCTCCTAGTCGTCGATTCCGGACAGCTGGACAGCGAGACTCCGGCAGTCACGCTTGGCTGTAGAGGAATTGTTGCTTTGGAAGTGACATTGACTGGATCAAAGGGCGATCTCCATTCTGGGATGTATGGCGGACTTGCCTACAATCCGAATCGGGCCCTTGCCGAGCTCATCGCGAAACTTTGGGACGCCGAGGGACATGTCCAAGTGAAGGGATTTTATGACGATGTGGTCGAACTTTCTGAATCTGAATTGAGTAAGTACGCATTTCGTTTCAATCCTCGCTCTTTTAGCAAGGAGTATGGGATTGAGGCTCTTGGCGGAGAAAGGGATCGGAGTCCCAAAGAGGCCAATTGCTTTCGGCCGACTTTGGAAATCAACGGGATGTTTGGGGGCTATACCGGGGCGGGAATGAAGACGGTGATTCCTGCGAAGGCAACGGCTAAAATTACCTGCCGCCTTGTGCCCAATCAAGATCCTCATAAAATTGCGAAACAAGTGACTGAGTTTTTGAAAAAAAATGTAGTTCCCGGAATGAAAATTCAAGTCGATTTTCATGGAGGAGACGCTGCTTTTAGCGGAGATCCCGACTCTAAACTTGCAAAGGCGGTCGTAAAAGCATCTACCGAAGTCTGTGGCAAGCAATGTGAAAATGTTGTATCAGGAGGTTCAATCCCGATTGTGGCAGATTTGAGCAGGGTCACAGGCGCTGCCGCAGTTTGCATGGGATACGGGCTTCCTACGGATAATATCCATGCGCCCAATGAGCATTTTGATTTAGGGCGTCTTGAAAAGGGGTTTCTCACAGTAGCTAGGATTTTAGAGTTGATATGAATGTAACCGAGCGGGCAAAGGATTTCTTAACGAAAGAAGAAGAGAAAAATTCCATTCCTATTTGGTATGTTTTGGGTCCTGTTTTTTTAATCTGTACACTGGCCCTTGTTGCAGGTTCTGC
>JAZKAZ010000143.1:12854-13407 GCA_040388845.1 Chlamydiota bacterium
CCTTTGATTTCTTTTTGATTGTCTTGGCAGGTTTTTATCTTTGCGCCAGATGGCAGATGAGAGGATGCGGCTACGCTCTATTTTTAATTGGGATCGAAGCTGCCTTTAACCACTCGATGATTGACTCGCACCATCTTTGGCATCTTGGATTGGAAGGATCTGTCGCCTGCGGCTTTTTTATCACAGCAATGAGCTTTGAGCAGCGAGGCTTTTTGACCCATACCCTGCGCACCCAAATTCAAACAGGAGCCGCAACTCTTCAAAATCTGGAAGAAGAATTGGCCAAATTGCAAGAAGGGAAAGTTGCAGAGCAGATCTCGTTGCAAGAAAAAGGGAACCTCTTGCAAAAAGAGTTAGATGAGCTGCAGGCAGAACATTCTTCGATCCTAATTTTGAATGAAGTGCTTCGAAAAACGGCTGCCGGCCAGACAGAAGAAAACAATCGGCTGACAGCTGTTGCATTGGATCAACAGAGGACTCTTGCCCAGGCTCAAGTGGACCTTGCAAAAGTTGAAAAGGAACTGGCCCGCTCATCGAATTCCGAGGCTTGGAG
>JAZKAZ010000144.1:0-1931 GCA_040388845.1 Chlamydiota bacterium
TGGATCATTGGGTAGAAGTGTTTGATGAGCCCTTCGGCGACCAGGCGGCTTTGCCTACCTTATTGCTCTCTCAATTGACTCACAAGCATGTAAAAGTGGTTTTAACAGGCGAAGGGGCAGATGAAGTTTTTGCGGGTTACAGCAATTATTCCAAGCGTCTCAAGGAAGCTCCCCTTTCTGCGTGGTTGGGCAGCAAATATTCTCCTCTTCCTTATCTCTATCCCTTTTTGCCGGCGCAGCTGCGTAAAAATCGGGTGGTCAAGGCCGCTGGAAGATCTCTTTCTAGGCGCTATACGACGATCCCCAACTTATTTGATCGGGAACTTCATCCATCGATTCTGTCGCAAGAGTTTTCAAAGGCGCAAGGCGTTGGATTACAGACATTGGCAGAGCCCCATTATTTCTCTTGCGATTCAAACGAATATCTCGACCGAATGCTCCACATTGATGCAAATTTATGGCTCGCAGACGATCTTTTAACGAAAGTAGATAGGGCCACAATGGCTTATTCTATCGAAGCTAGAGTTCCTTATCTAGACCATCGATTGGTGGAATTTGCAGCTCGGCTGCCTAGTCATTTTAAGATGCGCGCAGGCGATGGGAAGTATCTTCTAAAGCGGCTGGCTGCCAAAAAAGGTCTTCTCCCTCCTGAGATTATCTCCCGCCCCAAGAGAGGTTTTGTGATCCCCTTGCGCGAGTGGATGGGAGCCGAACTTAAACCGATGCTGGATGAAACTCTTTCATCTTCTGGCCTCCTCGGTCGCAATATTTTCCGTCCAGGCGTAGTGGAAAAACTTTTGCGGGAAGAGAAAAGTCAGAGAAGGCTGCATGCGACCCGCATTTGGAGCCTTTTGGCCCTCGAGCTTTGGTTCCGCAGATATGCTCCTAATTACCAAGTCTAAATTTCTTTACAAATAATGATTAGGTGATTAATTTCCAATTTCGGGGGATATATTCTCTCACTATTTACCTAAATGGAGTATGATTTTATGAGTAAAGATTTGATCAAATTAGCGATGATCGGCTTGACAGCTGGGCTTTGCGTTTCCGCAACGACCTCTATCCCAGATGGGAACGGGCAAGTTGCGATGTCCAAATGTTCCAAAGATACACTCCCTCCAGAGGCGGATAAGGATAACGGCAGCGGCTGCAGCGGCAGTGAGGGATGCGGCTCTCAAAGTTCCTCCAATGAAGACCAATCAGATGCCTCAATGATGCCGGCCAAAAGAAAAAGCGCTGCGCAAAAAGTAGTGCAGGGCTCTTAAACTCAGGTTCATTTTTTATCCCAGCTTGAACGGGCAGCTCAGCGCAATCCCGGTCCAACAGGCCCGGGTCAAGCGAGCTGCCCGTTCAAGAGGGTATAAAAATGTTTGCAAAAAAAACAGAAAAGACAATAGCATGTTCGCATGCAAAAAAATCAGCACATTCCAAATCTTGGAATTGGGATTGGTCTTAGACCTGCGCATTATTCCGACATTTTTTCCAAATGGCCGGCTGTCGATTGGTTTGAAATCATTTCCGAAAATTTTCTTCTTTGCGGCGCCAGAGGGATGCGTAATCTGGAGTTGATTTTGGAGCGTTATCCGGTGGTCTTGCACGGAGTTACCCTTGCGATCGGCAGTCCTGATCCCTTGGATTTTGATTATCTCAAACGACTCAAAGAACTTGCTCGAAAAACAAAGACTCCCTGGATTTCCGATCATCTCTCTTGGGGAAAGCTCCCAGGGGCCCACTATCATGATTTGCTTCCATTGCCCCATACACAGGAAGTGGTAGATTACGTCGCAGAAAGGGTCCGCATCGTGCAGGATTTCCTGGAAATTCCTTTTGCTTTGGAAAATATTTCTTCTTATGCGGCATATAAGGAGAGCGAAATGACCGAATGGGTATTTTATACCGCGGTTGTTGAAAAGGCAGATGTTTTTATGATG
>JAZKAZ010000144.1:1941-3155 GCA_040388845.1 Chlamydiota bacterium
CAATCACGGATTTGATCCTAAAGAGTATTATGATAACATACCCCTCGAACGTGTTTTGCAAATCCATTTAGCAGGGCACACTGATTACGATGCGTATGTCTTAGATACCCATGACAACTATGTTTGCGATGAAGTTTGGAAAATCTACGCCGAGGTGTATCCGCAAACAAAAGGGGTTTCGACTCTTCTTGAGTGGGACGATCATTTCATCAGCTTTGAAGATACTTGGAAAGAGGCGATGAAAGCAAAGGCCTTTCAAAAGGAGATGAGCCTTGTATGACCGATTCCAAAGTTCCTTCCTCCTTACTCGATATGCAAAAATGGTTCGTTGGGATTCTCTTGGAGCCTATACGCGATTTAGGACTTCCTCTCTATGATGTCAAGAGAATAGAAGGCATCGAAAAGAGGATCTCTGCGAGTCCTCGATTGACAGCATTGCAGCGAATCGGAATTTATAATCAGCAATTCTGGTTTCGCCTTTTTGTCCTTATGCAGAATCAATATCCCACTTTGACTGCTTTATTTGGATTCGATGATTTCAATCGATTGATTGTAGAGCCATACATTCTCAAGAATCTTCCCAACCATTGGTATTTGCCTTTTTTAGGGGAGGGACTTCTTCGATGGATCGAAGAGGAATACACCCAAGAAGATAAATCTCTTATTTCCCAAATTGCAGCGGTAGACGCTGCGCATGAACGGGTTTTTCATAGACCTTCTTTATCTCCTTTAAGTTTAAAGGATTTTGAGGATGCATCCAGCCCCTTTTATTTACAGTCCTGTATTGCACTTTTAGAGATCGGCGCCGATCTTTTTGCTTTTCGAAAAGAACTCATTGCGGAGGAGCCCGAATATTGGATCGAACACGATTTCCCCCTGATTCAGTGGTTTAAGAAGGACGTTTTCTATGTGCTTTACCTGGAAAATGAACGGTATGTCCATGAGGAAATTACCCTTGCTCAAAAAACTCTTCTCGAAGCTTTTCAAAAGGGATCTACCCTTTCTTGCGCTTGCAATCTTCTGAAAGGGGAACTTGCGGAAGAGGCGGGGAAGGAAATTGGAAGCTGGTTTCAAACTTGGGCAGCTAAGGGATGGTTCACAAGGGAGGCTTTTCCTTAGGTTCCGGCACTTCAAATGTTTCAGCAAATGTCTCTGGCTGTTTTTTTAGAATATAGGTCAGAGTTCCGCCTAAGATAATCAACAATGTTCCCACA
>JAZKAZ010000144.1:3165-24086 GCA_040388845.1 Chlamydiota bacterium
CTGTCGCATACCCGAGGGGAGAGAGATAGGAAGCCGCCCCGTATCGGTAGGAGATGGTCAAGAGAATTTGGCCGACTGCCGTAGCAATGCCGATCGAAATCACCTCGACCCATTCCCAGTTAGAGGGAGTGACCCAGTAGATGCAAGTGAAGGGAAAGCTTAGGATGGAGCCGATTGCAAAATAATAGAAAAGAGTCCGGCTCATGGGCTCTTTCTTGAGGTTGAGCACGCGAAGCCCTGAAAAAGCAATCGCCGAGGCAATCCCTGCAATCAGTCCAAACAGGAAGCCAAGTTGGAAGATTTGACGGGAGGGATTTAAGATGACTGCCACGCCAATGAAGCCGATGATGATCGACCACCAGACATGGAGGCTGATTTTTTCGCGCGTCCATACCCACCAAACAACCGGGACGAAGAAAGGGGCTGTATAATTCAGGGTTGTCGCATCCACTAGATTTAAGTATCGAATGGCTACAAAATAGAGATAGTAGCTAAGCACTCCGAATACGTCCCGAATCAGGTGGGTCGAGACAGCAGTTGTTTGCAGTCTTTTGATTCCTTTTCTCGCAGCTAAAGGAAGAATGCAGAAAAAGCTTACGCAATTTTGGATGAAAATAATCTGAATCGTCGGGAAGCGGCCTTGAAAATTCCATACGATGGAACTCGCAGTGGCAAAAAAGAGATAGGCGAGGAGGGAAAAGGCAATCCCTAGGCCCAATCGCTGTGTCGCCGGCTCTTGTCTCATACAAATTTAAACTACTCCATTCGAAATTTACTGTTAACTCAATTCGAAATTTGATAGATCTATATTGTGTGCTGCCTTAAGCAAGGAGATAGGTTATGGAAATTGAAAAAACGAAAATGGAATGGCTCGAATTTGATCTTTTAGAGCCCTATCCTCATGTTCATCATGGAGTCTTCTTGCGTCATGGGGGGACAAGTAGAGAACATTCAGCGACTCTGAATGTGGGTGAGGGGACAAGAGATCATCCAGAAAATGTGCTCGTCAATCGCGAGCTTTTGCGAAAAGCAGTGGAAGTCTCTCAGCTCATATTTCCTCACCAGACCCACGGGACGAATGTCCACCGCGTGACTGCGAAAAATTTAGGCAAGGCGCCTCAAGCAGACGCTCTTTTTACAACGGAAAAAAACATTGGCCTTGGCGTCACCCATGCCGATTGTCAAGCTGCAATTTTCTATGACCCTGTTCATGAAGCCGTTGCAGTTGCCCATGCCGGCTGGAGAGGGAGCGCTCAAAATATCTACGCAAGAGTGGTTGAAGCGATGCAGAGAGATATCGGCACGCAGCCGCAGAATCTAGTTGTTTGCATTTCTCCCTCGTTGGGGCCAGACCACGCTGAGTTTAAAAATTACAAACAGGAACTTCCTCAAGATTTTTGGCCATTCCAGGTCAAACCGAATTACTTTAATTTTTGGGAAATTAGTAAAAAACAGCTCATTGCCACGGGAATTCCGGAAAGAAATATTGAAATCACAGAAGTTTGCACCTATTGCAATCCGAAAGATTATTTCTCCTACCGGAGAGAAAAAGACTGCGGCCGCCATGGAACAATCGTTGCATTGAAAGGATAAATTCTTTAAAAATATCCGCATGGAAATCGTCGATCTTTGCCTT
Organism: Chlamydiota bacterium; assembly: GCA_040388845.1. Classification (GTDB taxonomy): domain Bacteria; phylum Chlamydiota; class Chlamydiia; order Chlamydiales; family SM23-39; genus JAZKAZ01. Next base: position 4,802 of record JAZKAZ010000144.1, read on the forward strand.
GGGGGTTTGAAATTGATCGCCCCCCAAGTTTTTCAAGATGAGCGGGGCTTTTTCTTTGAAAGCTACCGACAGATCGCCTACGCAGCGGTTGGAATGGAAATTTTGTTCGTCCAGGATAACGTCTCCTTTTCCAAACAGGGGACGATCCGGGCTCTCCATTTTCAATCCTCTCCAGGTCAGGCCAAACTGGTCTCCTGCATCCAAGGAAAGATCTGGGACGTGGCAGTCGATATTCGAAAAGGCTCTCCCACTTTTGGAAAGTGGGAGGCAGTCGAGCTCGACGATCAAACCCACCGCCAATTGTTTATCCCTCTCGGATTTGCCCATGGCTTCTGCGTATTGAGCGAGACTGCGCGGGTGCAGTACAAAGTGAGCAGTTTTTACGATCCGAAGACGGAGCGCTCCATCCGGTGGAATGATCCTGATTTCCAAATTGCATGGCCCATTTCTAATCCAATTCTCTCTCCCCGCGATCAAATCAGCCCTTTTGCAAGAGAAGTTTTTTATGACTAAACTGTGGATCACTGGAGCCAATGGTCTTTTGGGTAGAGCACTTGTAGAAAAAGCAAACAAGTTGTGTTTCTTTGCAACGGGAAGAGAGGTAGATATTGGAAAAAGAGATGTATTGAACCGTTTTGTCCAAGAGCATCCAGAGATCACTCATATTGTCAATTGCGCCGCATTTTCACAGGTCGATTTAGCAGAAACGATGCGGCAAGAGGCTTATGCTGCCAACGTGATGGGGTCTGAAAATTTGGCAAGCTTGGCCAAAGAACACGGAATGAAATTAATCCATATTTCGACAGATTACATATTTCCCGGAGATCTGCATCGCTCCCTCACAGAAAATGACCCGGTAGGTCCCTGCAATTATTATGGCCAGACCAAACTTGAAGGAGAGCTCAAAGTGGAGCGGATTTTACCCTCTGCCTGCATCATCCGCACCTCTGGAATTTTTGGCAGGGGCGGGAAAAATTTTGTCTCAAAATTATTCCAGCTCATGCAAAGCCAAAAAGAGATTCGTCTGACGTTCGATCAGTGGGGGTGTTTTACTTACGCCCCCGATCTAAGCGAGGCAATTTTGCAGATGCTGGATGTCTCCGGAGTGTTTCATTTTGCAAATGGGGGAGCTCTTTCGAAATATGAATTTGGACGTCTTTTCAGAGAAGAGGCTCTTAAAATGGGACTGCCTATTTTGACCGAATCCATTCTTCCCGTGCCGGGATCGACGTTTCCCTCTCCCTGTAAACGGCCTAATTTTTCTGTTTTGAATACCGATAAAATTGAAAAAGCGCTTAAAATCACCCCTCGCACTTCGCAAACTGCTCTTCGATCTTATTTGGAAAACTATGCAACCCATCCGATCCCTTGCTAACATCCTTGTCACAGGCGGCGCCGGTTTCATCGGCTCTGGGTTCATCAGATGGCTTCTTCGCTCTCACTTGTTTAAGGGAAAAATTATCAATCTCGATGCATTGACTTACGCTGCCAGCCTTGATTCGCTGAACGGATTTCTAGAGCATCCGCGGTATCGGTTTTTTCAAGGCGATATTCTCAATCAATCTCTGGTTGAAAAAATCATCGAAGAGTGTGAAATCGATGCAATTGTTCATTTCGCAGCGGAGACCCATGTCGATCGGAGTATTGCATCTGCTCTTCCCTTTTTTGAGACCAATGTGAAGGGGACGCTTACTCTTCTAGAGGCGGTTCGCAAAACACCGGAGATCCATTTCCATCATATCTCTACAGATGAAGTCTATGGCTCTCTTGGAGAAAGCGGCAGTTTTTCTGAGATGTCCTCATACCGCCCCAATTCTCCTTATGCTGCATCCAAGGCAGCATCCGATCATTTGGTGCGGGCTTTTGCAAATACGTATGGATTATCGACCACGCTCTCTCACTGCAGCAATAATTATGGGCCTTGCCAATATCCAGAAAAATTCATTCCGCTGATGATTCGAAACTGCTTGGCAAAAAAAATACTTCCCGTCTACGGCCACGGCGCCAATGTGCGCGATTGGCTCTATGTAGATGACCATGCAGAGGCAATTTGGATGATTCTTCAATACGGGAAAAAAGGGCAAACATTTGATATCGGAGGAAAATCCGAGTATACGAATCTCGATCTTCTCCATTTAGTAATTGAGAGAGTAGCTTTTGAAACCAAGACAGATCCAGAGATGTATCGATCTCGGATCTCTTTTGTAGCCGACCGGCCAGGTCATGATTTTCGGTATGCCATTGACAGCTCAAAAATCGAGCGCGAGCTCAACTGGCGCGCTCGGACCGATTTTAAAAAAGGGTTGGAGCGGACGGTGCGGTGGTATACGACGCGTGGGTCCAAATGAAGATTATTTTTTGTGGGTGGGACAACTGCTTTTCCCCAAAATTTGATAGAGGATACACCAACTCATAAAAAATTCGAAAAGAGTAAAGAGGGCAAATGCGAATGCAATCCAGCTTCCCTTCCAATAGGCGATAAAAAATAAAATGAGCGCAAGGACAAGGCGGATCAGTCGATCAGATATGCCGATGTTTTTTCTTAAATGGATGAGCATAATTTGTTCTTCGCTCATTGTACGACAGGCTTGACAAAACCGTAAATAGGTGAATAATCCCTCAGCTAAAGCAGAAGGCTTCTCCCGATTAAGGGGCCTTTGCTCTTAGCCACACCCAATTGTGCGGCGAGGGCTTCTAGGGATTGGATACCCAAGCTATCTATTCCGAGAGCCATATTTAACAGCGTTTTTAGGGGAACTTGTCCCAGCCTACGCAAAAGTAACGGCAGTATATGAGATTAGACGAATTGAAAACAACAGGCGCGATTCATCTCGGCCCTGCAAGGACCGAGTTTTCTCGCGTCCTGGGCTAAACAATACCGTGCGCGAATTTTGTTTGTAGGAGGCTCAATTCTTCCTTACTTCAGTGAAAAAAACTACGAATAATTGGATTTACCGATTATACTCTCAAGCGCGCGAGCGAGTTCTTCATCTACCCCCGAGATCTTATGTCATTTTTCCCTTTCCTTCTGATTTTCTTTGCAATTGTTTCTCAATCTCTCACAGCAGTCTGTGACGGCGATTCGCCGATCTGTCGCTATATTACCCCCAAATCGCTCGAACATTTTCCGAAGAGATATGTAATCACCGGCGGGCCAGGCGTTGGAAAAACAACGTTAATTAAGCATTTGCAAAAAATGGGCTTTGGCGTCGTGTGCGAGGCTGCGACCGATTTAATCGAGCAAGATCTCCGGGCTGGCATCTCTGCCCCATGGGCTAAACGAGACTTTGCCGAAAGAGTGGCTCTTTTGCAGGAGGCAAGGCAAAAGGAAATTGCCGACATGCGCTCTAAAGGTGTGTTCTTTGATCGATCCCCAGTTGATGCCATTACTTACGACATCATGGCCAATTTCGAGCCAGCCGGAGAAATTGTCCGGATTCTTCAGGAGGCGCTCGATGCAAATTTTTATAATAAAACAGTTTTTTTAATTGAGGACTTGGGGTTTTGCTCCCAAACAGAAGTTCGTGCGGAAACCTTGGAAGAGGCCAAAAAGATCGAGAGGCTTTTAGAGAGAAACTACCGCGCGCTTGGATTTGAGATTGTGCGCATTCCTGCATGCTCAGTGGATGAGCGTGTAGAAAAAATCATCGCAGTTACGAAAAATTTTATTACTACCCAAGAGCAGGAAACCCCAGATCCTCAATGAGCTGGTCGGCCGCCCTTTGGACGTCTGGGGTGACCTTGTGCCAAGGGTCGTAGTCGTACTGAAATTGCACCTGCTCTGAGAAGATCAGCACATCTTGTTGGATTTGAGAGTCTAAGAAGACAGAGCGGGTCTTCAGGTTATGGATTAAGGCATCTGCCTCATCCCGCTTACCCTCATGGAGATATCGTACAATTAGTCCGATATCCTCCAGCATCTTTCTTTTTGAGCGAAGGGGAATTTCATGCGGAAGATGGTGTTTCATATGAATTGCCTATAATTTATAGTATAATCCATTACGTATTTATTTTAATTATTATTAAAATTATCGCTTAAGTTTAACTGTTTATAAAAATTGACAGCTTAAGTTCGATTCAGTAAAATTCCATTTCAATTTTGAGAGATTATGTCTACCCAGTCAGAAACTTTTTCCGCATCCGAATATAAATACGGGTTTGTTACTCCGATTGCATCCGAGGTTTTCCTTAAGGGTTTAAGCGAAGAGACGATCCGAGCCATTTCGGCAAAAAAGAAAGAGCCCGACTTTATGCTCCGCTTTCGCCTAAAGGCTTTTGAAAAGTGGAAGCAGATGAAGGAGCCCTCTTGGCCGAATGTTAAATATCCGCCGATCGATTATCAAAACATGTCCTACTATTCGGAGCCCAAGACAAAAGCCCGTCTTGAGAATTTGAGTGAAGTCGATCCGGAGATTTTAAAGACGTTTGAGCGGCTGGGGATCCCACTAGATGAGCAAAAGAGACTCTCCAACGTTGCGATCGATGTGGTGTTTGATTCGGTTTCCTTAGGCACTACGTTCCAGAAAAAACTGCAGGATGCAGGCGTTGTCCTTTGCTCGATGTCGGAGGCGCTCCACAAGTATCCTGAACTGATTGAAGAGTATCTCGGCACGGTGGTTCCGATCGGGGATAATTTTTTTGCAGCGCTCAATTCGGCAGTTTTTTCGGATGGATCGTTTGTGTATGTGCCAAAAGGGGTTCGCTCGCCGATGGAGCTTTCCACTTATTTCCGCATCAATGAGAAAGAGACGGGGCAATTTGAAAGAACGCTCATCATTGCAGAAGAGGGCTCCTATGTCAGTTATCTAGAAGGGTGTACAGCTCCTGCTTTCGATACGAATCAGCTCCACGCCGCAGTCGTTGAATTGATTGCGAAAAAGGGCGCTGAAATCAAGTATTCGACGGTGCAGAACTGGTATGCAGGGGATCCCAAAACAGGCAAGGGGGGCATCTACAATTTTGTGACAAAGCGAGGCCTTTGCGCAGGAGACTATGCCAAAATTTCCTGGACGCAAGTAGAGGCTGGCGCTGCCATTACGTGGAAATATCCAAGCTGCATTTTGAGAGGAGATCATTCAGTCGGCGAATTTTATTCGGTGGCATTGACGAATGGAAAAATGCAGGCAGACACGGGCACGAAGATGATTCATATTGGCAAGGGGACGAGATCGACGATCATTTCTAAGGGGATTTCTGCCGATGAATCGCACAATAGCTACCGGGGTCTTGTCAAAATTGTTCCGAAAGCGCACGGGGCGCGCAACTATACACAGTGCGATTCGATGCTGGTGGGCAATCGGTGTTCTGCCAATACATTTCCCTATATTGAATCGGGCAATTCTTCTGCGCAAGTGGAGCATGAGGCATCGACCTCAAAGATGAATGAAGAGCAGATTTTTTATTTGCAGAGCAGGGGACTTTCCAAAGAGGATGCAATCCAGTTGATTGTGAATGGATTTTGTGGGCAAGTGATCCGCGAATTACCTCTTGAGTTTGCCGCCGAGGCCCAAAAACTTCTTACCTTAAAACTAGAAAATTCCGTGGGATAAATATGTCATTTCTAATTGAAATCAAAGACCTGTCTGCAAGCGTGGAGGGAAAGTCGATCCTCAAGGGACTTTCTTTACGGGTATCCATTGGAGAGATTCATGCGATCATGGGACCCAATGGGGCTGGCAAATCGACGCTTGCCAAAATTTTGGCGGGTCACCCTGCCTACGAGGTGACAGGCGGCGAGGTTTGGTTCAAGGGACAAAATCTCTTAGAGATGGAGCCCGAGCAAAGGGCCCACGCTGGTTTATTTATGAGTTTCCAATACCCGCTTGAAATTGCGGGCGTCTCAAATGGGGAATTTTTAATGGCCGCCCTGAATGCGCAGAGAAAAGGGCGCGGCCTCGATCTTTTGAGCCTGGAGGATTTTGAAAAAATCCTAGCAGAAAAAATGGAAGCCATGGGAATTCGCTCTGAATTTAAAACGAGAAGCATTAACGAGGGGTTTTCGGGCGGCGAAAAAAAACGGAATGAAATCTTACAGATGGCCCTTTTTAATCCCGATCTAAGCATTCTCGACGAGACCGATTCGGGGCTAGATATCGACTCGATGCGGATTGTTGCAAAAGGGATCAAAGAGATGAGGCGCCCCGATAATGCCCTCGTGCTCATCACACACTACCAGAGGCTCCTCGAATACATCCGCCCCGATTTTGTCCATGTGCTAAGCGAGGGAAAAATTGTCCGCACAGGTGGGCCAGAACTTGCGCTTGAACTCGAAGAAAAAGGGTATAGTTAATGCTTGAGCTTTTGAAAAGCTACTGGGAAACGCTTCCCAAAGATTTAGCTGCCCAGAAAGCATGGGATCGTTTTCTTGCAATTGGGTTGCCTACCCGCAAAACCTCTGCATTTCAATATCTGTCTTTGCAGAAACTGGGAGTGCTTCCTCCGGCTAGCCGAAAAAAATTGGAACGCTCCGACATCTTGCCCCACATTCTTCCTGAGTGCAGCAAGGGTTTTTTGGTTTTTGTGGATGGCTTTTTTGAAGAGAGTCTCTCTTGCATTCCAGCTCCTTTGAGCGTCCTCTCCTCCGATGCGGCCCTTCTCACCTACGGCCTTTTTTTACAAAATCGTCTGGCCCGCAGTTTGAAAGAAGAGCAAGATCCTTTTGCTGCCCTCAACTCTGTTTTTCAAGGAAGGGGCGCTTTTCTTTACGCGCCTCCCAACTGCCAAATGACATCTCCCATCCAAGTTCTGCATGTGTTTACCCTTAAGGAAATGGCAACGCCCCGTTTGCAGCTCTATCTCGGCAAGAGGGCAAATCTCCATTTGATTCAGACAGCCCTCTATAAAGAAGAAACTCATTTTGTCAATGGGGCGATCGATTGCGCCCTTGATGAAGGAGCCCGTCTTGTAGTAGAAACGGTAGAAGAGATGCCCAGAGAGACCCAAAACTTTCAACATTTCTATGCGAGCTTGAAAAGAGATAGTCATCTCAAAATGCTATATTTTACAAAGGGCTCAAGTTTAAATAGACTCGCGGTTAAAGCACAGCTTTGTGAAGAAAATGCGGAAGTGGATTTGAGGGGGCTTTGGAGCTTGAGCCAAGACTTGGAAGCCCATGTTCATGCAACTGTGGAACACTTGGCACCTCACACCCGCTCCAGGCAGCATTTCAAAGGGGTCCTTCGCGACCGGAGCAGATCGAGTTTCGAGGGGAAAATTTTGGTCCGGCCGATTGCGCAAAAAACCGAGGCCTACCAGCTCAATAACAATCTTTTACTAAGCGATGAATCTGCAGCTCACGTAAAGCCCAACCTCGAGGTTTTTGCAGACGATGTGAAGGCATCTCACGGCGCAACGATTACCCAGCTGAACAAAGAGGATCTCTTTTATCTCACTTCGCGGGGGCTAAACTCTGAACTGGCAAGGACGTGGCTCATCAATGGTTTTTGCAGAGAATTTCTAGAGCAGCTTTCTTTGCCAAATATGTCCAAGTATGTCCAAGTATGAAACAACGCCTCTCCCAAGAGATATAAAAGATGCGCGATGAATTCCCCATTTTTATAGCCCACCCCGAGCTGATCTATCTCGATACGGCGGCAACTGCTCACAAACCGAGATGCGTGATCGATGCTCTCTCTCAGTTTTATCGAGAGGAGTATGCGACGGTTCATCGGGCCATCTATCGCTCATCTGCTCTTGCTACGGAAAAATATAATCAAACGCGGGAATCGGCAAAAAATTTTCTCAATGCGGTATATGCAGAAGAAATCGTTTTCACAAGAGGGACAACCGATGCGATCAATTTGGTAGCGGCCTCTTGGGGAAAAACTTTTTTAGGTCCAGGAGATGAGATTCTGATCTCTGAAATGGAGCACCATTCCAACATGGTCCCTTGGCAAATGATCGCAGCTGCAACGGGCGCCTCTTTGCGGTTTATCCCAATGAATGCACAAGGTGTTTTGCAGTGGGAAGGCCAGATTACCCCCAAAACGAGACTCGTGGCCATTGCCCACGTTTCCAATGTGACGGGGACCGTAAATCCAATCGCCCAAATTGCCGTGGCTGCACATAAAATGGGAGCGCTTATCCTTGTCGACGGCGCGCAAGCAGCGCCCCACATGCCCGTCGATGTCCAGTTGCTCAATTGCGATTTCTACACTTTTTCTGGTCATAAATGCTATGGACCCACCGGAGTCGGCATCCTCTATGGCAAAAAATCTATCTTAGAAAAAATGCCCCCCATCCAAGGCGGCGGCGATATGATCGAGCGGGTCGATTTAGATAAGAGTACCTACCAGCTCCCCCCTCTTCGTTTCGAGGCAGGAACTCCGCTCATTGCAGAGGTGGTGGCCCTTAAAACAGCATTTGATTTCATTGAAGAGATCGGAAGAGACCAGATCGCAGTTTATGAAAATGAGTTGCTCCTGCGCGCCACAAGCGGTTTAAAAGAAATTCCAGGCATCCAAATTTTAGGGACAGCTCCTGAAAAGGGACCTATTCTCACCTTTCATATCGAAGGAATTCACCCTCTCGATCTGGCAAGTTTGCTTGATTTTAAAAATATCGCGATCCGTTCTGGGCATCTCTGCGCGCAACCTACATTGAGAGCTTTTGGGAAGACTGTTGCTGCACGAGCCTCTTTCGGCATTTATAACACGCCAGAAGAAGTAGATCTATTTGTCTGCGCTGTTGGGCAAGTCGTTAACCAATTGCAGCAGCAATCTCTTGTCTTTTCCCAATCCCCATCTGCTCAACCAAATAACCTTGTTCCTTTTCCCTAAAGGGGCCGAGAGGCGCAAAAATATCATGGAGCTGATTCGTGTTGACAAACCAAGTTTTAGGCATAGGCCGAGGGTTATCGGGGCGTCCGAGTGCAAGTTCTGCGATGCGATACCAACCAGGCCCTTTTTCTTCCGCATCGGACACATAAACTGATTCGGTGTAGGCCTCATGGGAAAAAATCATGAGACGCCCCGGATCGGGATCAAAAAAAACTCTTTTTCGATTGAGAGTCACATAATCGGTGATCCGGATGTCTCCGCCATCAATCAAATGCGCTTGATTTTTTGCCTTGATCCCGGCAATTCCCTGTGCTGTAGCATCAAAGAGTTTCGTTGTTTTATCGCTAAAAAGATGAATGCGCGCTAATTTGGCAGCCAAAAGACGCCGATAGGGAAAATAAAGTTTTGAACAGAGAAAATCGAGAAGTCTTTCTAAGCAGTTGAGCGCAATCCGATTGATTTTTTTATCGATGATTTTCTCGAGGCAAGCGGGAACCCATTTGGAATGCAAAGGGATGGAAATGAACATCACTGGTTGCGTCATAAATTCCTTTTTTCGAAATAATTTAGCGCAGTTCAGCTAGAAAGTAAAGATTTTTTTAACTTTTCAAAAAGAAATAGAGAAGATTTTTGGGCAGCACTGGCCTGTATCAATTAGTTTGTTTTAAATAATTAGTTCGTATTGAGTAATTTCGTTTAAGGATGTAAAATTGTTATAAATTTCGAATAAACGGAATTTTTCAAATGAGGTAATTCAAATGTTAGCAGTTTCATCGCAATCAACATTTTCGATGTCTCGTATTCATTCTTCAATTTCTTCAGGATCTTGGAGTACAAACTCTGAGAGTAGCAATGATTCAATCGTTGAGATTTTCAACCAGATCTATGCTGATCCAAGTATTTCAGAAGAGGAGAAAAATCTCATTCGACAAATTGACGGAAATAATTCGATAGAAAATTTCGAACAAATAGAACGGGTTCTTAATCAACTCATTGCAGGAGCGGGAGACGCTCATCCATACGCTTATTTCTACCATTTTCTGAAAGGCATATGTATGCTCTCAACCGAAGAAAGAGGGACAGATGGCTGGAGCAAAGATTATAACTTGGCAATCGAATCTCTGGATGAATCAATTCGTCTCAATCCGCAATTCAAAGACTCCTACTACATTCGCGGAGTGACCGTGCTGCTGAAAAATGGGTTTTTCAATATGGATCCAGGTGCCATTCAAGATTTAAGAACCGCTGCTTCATTGGGTTCGAAAGAGGCTGAAATGCTTCTAGAGATGTTTGAAATTTCTTATTCTTAAAAGAAGATGTCTTCCGGCGGCATTCTGCCGCCGGGGATTTATTTACACTTTTTTGCCCATAAAATCAATTTCCCGAAGCTTATCAAAAAGCAGCTCTTTGAACCTGGGCTCGCTGTAATCGCAGATTTCTATTTCATACCCTTTGCTCTTTAAAAGTGCTTTGACAGTTGCCTTATCTGTATAAGATGATCCCATGAGGCCCCTTGCAAAAGCTTCGAAGCGGGGATTGCAGAGATGCGGAAAAAAAACACCAACCATTCGGCCGCCGCGCTCTAAAGAATCATAGGCTCTATTCCAGACCTCTACAACTTTGAGTGGATTGCAATAGGGGAAAGAAGCAAGTATGAGCCGAACATTTTTTGGAAATTGGTAGGTTTCTATATCGGAGCATACGGCAGTAAAAAACTTCTCTTTATCGGAGACTGTTTCGTGAACTCGTTGCTGAAGGGATTTTAATACTTGCGGGCTGTTATCTACGGCGATTACTTCCCAGCCATTTTTTAATAAATAAGGAACTGCGGGGTTATTGCCCCATCCTAATTCAATTGCAACTCCAGGTTTGATTCCATCTTGTTTAAAATGATTTAAACATTCCCCTAAGCGCCTAGGAAGATTGAGATGGACATTTTGCGCAAATCCACCCCAAAAAACCTTCCGATCTCTTGGAATCCAAAATTGATGTTCTTTTTGAAATCTCTTATTTACTTCCTCCTTGCTGATATCGGGTTCTTCCTCGTCGAGGAAACCAATAGTTACAAGACAAGTTCTCACGATTCTGCTGCAGCAGATAGCCATTTTGTCTCTCCAAGCATTGATAACGGGTGGGTAGTTTAAGTAAGAGCATTGCAAAATGCAATTTCAAATAAAGAAGACATCTCATTTTCTGAGACGCTGATGACTCTTCCGCAGTTTCAATGCTTAAATAATTAAGAATTAAAGCGTTGCTTCTGTGAAATTATCTGTCCTTGCGCGAAAGGACGGAAGTTCGTATTCTTATCCTTTTGCGGAAGGATGGAAAAATCATGTCGGATCTTTTAGTCACTCTCCAGGAAGAATTTCATCAAAATCTGGCTCTTACAAGCCGCAGCGTTCCTCGAAACTGCCGTTTTGCGGAATCTAAGAATGTCATTAAGGTAGCTGTTGGGATGAGGCGGAGTGGGAAAACCTATTTCTTATTTCAGACGATTCGCAACTTAGTTGCAGAAGGTCTCCCTCTGGACCGAGTGCTCTATATAAATTTTGAAGATGACCGGATTTTGCCTCTAGATCAGAAGTCGATGGGGCAGATGGTGGATGCATGGTATACCCTCTATCCAAACAATCATGAGCAGTGTTGTTATTTATTTCTCGATGAGGTTCAAAACGTCGAAGGGTGGCCTCTCGTTCTCCGAAGACTTTTAGATACCAAAAATATTCAAATTTACGTGACCGGTTCTTCTGCAAAACTGCTCAGCAAAGAGATCGCGACCTCCTTGCGGGGCCGTTCGCTTTCCGTTGAGATTTTTCCTTACAGCTACACAGAATACCTCGTAGCGCACCAACTGCCGCTTCCCACTAAGCCCTTTGGAAAAAAAACGCTTGATCAACAGCGAAGTCATTTATTGCATTATTTCCAAATGGGCGGTTTTCCTGGAGTGCAGTCAATGCAGTCCAATGAGAGATTGGAGGCCTTGCAAAATTATGTAGAGACGGTCACTTTTCGAGATATTGTCGAGCGCTATCAAATTGTCAATACGGCTCTTCTTAAGTATTTCATTGGTTTTTTATTAAAAAATATTTCATCCCCTTTTTCGATCAATAAGTTCTATAATGACATCAAAAGTCAGGGGTACAAAGTGGCTAAGGATACTTTGTATTCCTATCTTACCTATCTGGAAGATGCCTTTTTAATTTTCCCCGTGCCGATCTTCACGGAGTCTCTGCGTCGTATGCAGACTACGCCCAAAAAGATTTACGCGGTAGACAATGGGCTCATTGCAGCCAACACGTTTAATTTATCGGAAAATCAAGGAAAACTCCTGGAAAATTTGATCTATTTAGATCTTCGCCGTCAGGGGAAAAAAATATTCTATTATCTCACTGCAGACGGATATGAAGTAGATTTCATAACACAAGATCTCATGGGCAAGTATGAGATGATTCAAGTGGTTTGGGAAATGACAAATGTTGAGACACTGCAGAGAGAGGAGCGTGCCTTGCGCCAAGCGGAAGAAGAGCTTGGGTTCCCTGGACGAATGATCGATTGGAGAACTTATTTATCCGGTTTAGGGTAGTGATAAACCCGTAAGGCTGCCCGCGAAGCGGATCCTGTTTTTTTCTAGATCTGAGCATTACATGTTTAGGACCACCCGGTTTAGAGCAATAGATACCGAGACCTAGAACCGGCTGAACGGGTGAGGGTCAAAAATTGACTGCGAGGATTACTTAGGGAGATGCTTGAAGATTATGCAACGGTCTCATCGTTATATCGTTCACATCGTTGATCTTATTGCTTGACGATAAGATTGAATGCGTCAGTTCTGGATCGAGACCATTATTTCAGTACGCAAAAAAATAAATAAAAATTTATACTTTCGCCTTAAAAAAACAAAAAGGGGGTTCCCATGGCTCGAATAAGCCCAGGATCTGTAAGTATAGGTCCATTCGAAATGGGTCTAGCAGATGCGCGAATCGATCGGTTAGAGCAGATCAATGGAGTGCTCATTGCTGAAATTGAGAGAAGGGCGCGCCCAGGAGCCGCTGCGAATTCCGGATTTCTTGGGGCCCAGGAATTTCTGAGAGATGTCTTGAAAGTAGACTCGAGGACTGTCGACAATTTAGAGGATAGTGCAGGGGGAAAGAGCGGGGTGATTCTTCACGGAATGCCGTTTGCGAAGGCTCATTTTACGCCAATGCACACCGTTGCATTCAGATTGGCGATCGGCGTTTCTTTGGTAGCTGTTGCTGCAGCTGTTGTCTTCACCCACCTCGCGCTGTGGGCGCTGTTGCCCGCAGCATTGCTTATGACCCTCGCTTTCTCAAAAAGACAGATTCTCCATGTGTCTTATCTACGTAACAGAGGAATACAGGAAGACATTTTTTCTCCGCAGCTGCAGGGAGGGTGGGATGATCAACTGACGATCACTAATCTTCTAAATGGGGCGAAAGTAAAAGTCGGAAGAGGAGTCATCGATTACATTGAAAAACATGGTTTTTATGAGGGTGGCGGGGATCAAAATCCATACCGGATCGATCCGGCTCGGTTGGTGGCTATCCTCACGGGTGCGTCTGTATCGACTGTTCGCTCAAAGAATCACCCCCCTTATGACGGATGCCCCTGTTGCTCTATTCCGTTCCCCTCCTGGCTGTACCGTTGAAGCGTTTATTATTTCCTAAACCGGAGCCCTCATTAGAAATATTTAGGTTTGCTGTTTTGCCTAAACTTATCGTATAACTTTCATAAGGGATAGGGGAATGCCTGAAATTAGTCGATTTTTAGGGATTGTAATCAAAATGTTTTTTGATGATCATGCGCCTCCGCATTTTCATGCATATTATCAGAATTTTAAGGCCACGTTCAGTATCCGCACAGGACAGATAATTGAAGGAAAGTTTCCTTCGAAACAGTCGGCATTCGTAACTGCTTGGGCATTAATGCATGAAAAAGAATTGATGGTTAATTGGAAAGCTTTAACATCAGGAAAAGAAGCGAACAAAGTCGCTCCTTTAAAGTGAGCTCATGTTGCATACAGTTAAAAAGTTAGAATACTTAGAAGGGTACAAGCTTAAATTGCGTTTTGACGATGGAACCATCAAAATAGTCGATTTGGAGAACATGCTGAAAAAAGCAAAAAACATGTTGCTTCCATTGGTTGATCTCGAGTACTTCAGTCAAGTTAAATGCGATGGAACAACAATCTATTGGCCAAATGGTGTCGATCTGTGTCCGGATGTCTTATATAAAATGGGGGAGTCTATCACAGGATCAACTCCAAAACGCAAAAGAACTGCGCGCACGTTAAAGAGCCGGAAAAAATCTAAAGTTTCGCGGAGCGGTTGAGCAGAATAAGGTCCGCTAAGACAAGCGCGGTCATTGCCTCGACGATGGGGACTGCCCGGATGGCAACGCATGGGTCGTGGCGGGATCCTTCAGGCAAGTTAAACGCTTTTTTTTCTTTCTCGAGATTGACGGTTTTTTGGGGCTTTTTGATGCTGGAGGTCGGCTTGAATGCGACTCGGAAAGTAAGGGGGAGTCCTGTCGAGATGCCGCCAAGCGTGCCGCCTGCGAAATTGGTCGTCGTTGTGATTTCCCCTTTTTCATCGACGTCGAAAGCGTCATTGTGCTCAGATCCCTTCATACGCGCAGCCCCAAATCCAGAGCCGATCTCAAATCCTTTGGTGGCCGGGAGAGACAGCATAGCGCCTGCCAAAAGCGCCTCTAGTTTTCCGTAGACGGGATCGCCCAAGCCAGAAGGGAGATTTTGAACAGCTCCTTGAAGGATCCCGCCCAAAGAGTCGCCCTCCATTTTTGCCTCTTCGATCTTTGCGATCATTTTTTCAGAAGCCTTCGGATCGGGACAAAAAAGAGGACTGGCAAGAACTTTTTTCTTGAGTTTTGCAAGGTGTGTCAGATCGGGCTCTCCGATCGCAATCCCGCCGATTTCCGCAACGAAGGCGCAGATTTGGATGTCGAAGTGAGCTAGCAGCTTTTTGGCAACCGCGCCGGCTGCCACGCGGGCAGCCGTTTCTCTGGCGGAGGCTCTGCCTCCTCCTCTATAGTCGAAGATCCCATATTTTTGCAGGTAGGTGTAGTTTGCGTGTCCGGGACGAAGCAGATTTTTGATTGGCTCATATTTACTGGAGTCGGGATCTCGGTTCCAGATCAGGATCGCAATGGGAGCGCCGGTTGTTTGTCCGTTGAAAATTCCAGATAAAATCTGGGCCTCGTCTTTTTCTTTGCGCGGGGAAGTGTAGGGATTGGCGCCGGGGTTGCGAAAGATTAAATCTGCATTGATTTCCTCTACTGTAAGTCCAAGTCCCGCAGGGCAGCCGTCGATCACAACGCCGATTGCCTCTCCATGCGATTCTCCAAAGGTCGTGATGCGGAAAATATTTCCAAAAAAATTAGAAGCCATTGGGGGGTTCCTCCAGGAGTAGGATGGAAGTGAGCGCTGCTAAAACGCCTGCTTCATCGAGCACATCCACGTCGACTGTGCGGGCGGGAAGCGATCGGTAAATAGGCTCTCTTTCATGAATCATCTTGAGAAAAGATCCTTCTAGATCGTTTTTGTCTAAAAAAGAGGGGAGCTCTCCTTGCAAAATCCGTTTGCGGAGCGTCCCCACGCTTGCCTTTAAATAGACCAAAGCGCCGATCTTTTGCAAGAAGTCTGCGCTCTCGGGATTGAGGAAGGTGCCCCCGCCTGTCGCAATGATGCTATTTTGCACGCCTTTCAATGTCTGCAGCGCCTCATTTTCCAGTGCGCGAAATTCTTTTTCGCCGAGGATCTGGTGAATTTCGCGGGGCGTCTTTTTTTTCGCAAAGAGGTTTTCGATCAGAGCATCTGTGTCGATAAAGGGGCGGTGGATTTGATGGGCGAGAAGTTTTCCAAAATGGGTTTTGCCCACGCCCTTAAAACCAAATAGGATTAAATTCATACTATCCTCTCAATATGGGCCCCAATTGTCTGAAAATCAGCAAGGAAAGTAGACCAAGTTTTAGCGCAGCCCTCAAATCCATTTACAGAACTGCTCCCGATTGCGCCCAAGGCTGCAACGGAGAGAGCCATAACTAACCGATGGTCGTGATACGTTTCGAGATGGGCCCCATTAAGAGGAGATCCATGGATGATTAAGCCATCTGGTTTTTCTTCAATGGAGGCTCCCATTTTTCGAAGTTCGACTGCAACTCCACGGATACGGTCTGACTCTTTTTTTCGGGCGATTGCCGCATTGACAATTTCGGTGGTTCCTTCTGCAAAACAAGCAATGACTGCCAGGATCGGAAGGGCATCGATAAAATCGTTGATGTCGATCCGGATTCCTTTGAGCCTAGCCGTTTTTTTAACTGTGAGTCGGTTTTGATCGATTTCAAAACGGGCTCCCATTTTTTCCAAGACAGAAAGAATGGCCTTGTCTCCTTGGGAGTCTTTCAGATCGAGTGACTGGAGCGTTAACTCGGAATGGGTGATGAGGGCAGCTCCAATGGGAAAGGCAGCAGAGCTAAAATCGCCGGGAACTATGTAATCAAAGGCGTCCAATTTTGCCCCGCCCTTCATTTCATACCGCTCGAAGTTGTGATTGACATAAGGAATTCCCAGTCTATCGAACCAGCTGAGAGTGAGCGCAATCCAAGGTTGTTCTCCAGGATGGAGCACGTTCAATTTAAGGGGAGTGAAGGCACCTAAGATGAGAAGGCCGGAGATGGGCTGGGAGTCCTCCCCATTTAAAATTGCAGCGCCGCCTTGCAAAGGCCCTCGAATGATGATGGGCGCATATCCATCGAGTTTTGAGGAAGCTGCAAAGGCTCCCAACTGTTGGAGTGCATCCAAAAGGGGCTGAACCAGACGATTGTGCCGAATGGAAGGATCGCCCGTGAAGATCGTGTACGTGGACAGAAGGCTGGATAGCGCTCCAATAAAGCGGAGCACCTGGCCCGAATTGCCGCAGTCGATCACATTTTCTGCAGGTTTTAGCCTGCCTGCAACTCCATGAACGATCAAAACATCTCTTTCCCGATCCACTTTTCCTCCAAGGCAGCAAATCGCATCGATCATCGCGGAAGTATCGGGGGAGGAAAGTGGATTTTGGATGCGGCTTTTGCCCTTGGCCATGAGGGCAAAAAGGAGCGCGCGGAGGGTATGCGATTTAGACGGCGGGATGAGGAGAGTGCCTTTTAAATGTCCAGGCAAACAAGGGTGGATATGAGCTTTAGCCATTCATGCTCTCCATCCAATCCAGCAATGCATCGAGATCTTTTTTTTCCAACGCTCGGCAGTAGGCGCCCTCGAAGGGAATGCAGCTGCCAATGCGATCGATGAGAGTGCATCGGATCTCAGAGCCTTTTGATTTTTTATCAGACGCCAGCGCATCTAAAAATGTTTGGCGCGTAAAATTTTTCGGGAGTTTGAAAGAAAATCTCAAGCTGAAATAAAAGGCGAGGATTCTCTGGAGTGCTGCCTTCGGTAAATAGCCAAGATGGCAACTTAAAAAACTCTCTGCCATGCATCCAAGTGCAACCGCCTCGCCATGGGCCATTTCGTAGTCGGAAATCAACTCGAGAGCGTGGCCGACTGTGTGCCCAAAATTGAGAATACGGCGATACCCTGTCTCAAAGGGATCGCGTTCGACCACATCGATTTTTGCCTGAATGGATGTGAGGATGAGCTCTCTTAAAAGATCTTGTTTTTGCCAGTCTGCTGGATGCGCCTCCAGTTTCTCAAAATGCGCTTCATTGGCAATCAGCCCATACTTTGCCATTTCAGCCAAGCCGTTCATCCACTCTTTTTGGGGCAAAGTTTTCAAAAAGTGGAGATCGATAAAAATGGCTTTTGGAGGGTAAAAAGCGCCAATTGAGTTTTTGCCAAAAGGAGTGTTGACCCCAGTTTTCCCTCCAATTGCCGCATCGACCATGGCCAAAAGAGTGGTGGGAATAAAAATCAGAGGGACGCCCCGCATATAGGTAGAGGCTAAATAGCCTACGAGATCGGTCGTAACGCCCCCTCCGCATGCAATCAGCAGTGTATCTCTCCCACATTTTTTCTTGAGAAGTTCATCTTCTAAAAATTGTTTCATTTCACGCGATTTGGAGGCCTCTTTTGAGGGAAAAGAGAGGAGCTCAAGGGGAATGGGCTCATTGGCAAACATTTTTTTGAAAGCGCCCTCATATTGTTTTGCTACCGTATCGTCTGAGAGAACAACCCCCCGGCTGATTTTCAAATTGTCCATCTTCGATAAGTTGTAAGTCTCAAAAATTTTCTCCACAAAAAAGAGATCTGTTTTAAGAGCGAGGATTTTGGAATTTAAGAGGAGGGGTTTCATGAGGTAGGATTTTACTGGATAAATGATTTTTTGGATGAACAAAAAATAGGATCTATGTTTTTTGCAGTAAATAAACTTTTTAATTATATAGATATTTTGTTTTTATTGATTTTATTTAATTTGTAGTTAAAAATATTGGCAAAAAATTAAACAAAGGTGATTTTATATGAGTTCTTCAATTTCTTTTTCTCAAATAAATAGTTTCCCATTAACTTTTGTATCTATGCCGAAATTAAAGAATTATTTGGGCAATCCTCAAATTGATCAGAGAACGCAAAATTTAGCCAAAACAAAGATCGCCTGTATTACCCGGCAAGTCATTCCCTCGATGGGGACCCGTGTGTTTGGTGTATTTACAGGAGGTGGAGTGCTGAATGGTAAATGGATTTATTCAGTCGATATTGAAGACAGGCACTTAATAATGAACGGGCGGCAATCTACAAAAGAAGATCTTGCAATCGATAAATTTTTAAACCAAGTGGATTCGTTGATTTCTTTAGAAAATGTGAGTGCATTTAACCCAACCGAATTTGCGGCCCTATTAAAGACATTAAAAGGGCGCGCTCCCTTACAACATTCCGCTGTTTTAGAGGAATTAGCCTGGCAATTGGGAGAGGAGCTCTCAGTTCCAAAGCCCAATCAGGGACTTTACCTGCTCATCAAATCGAATGTAGAAAAATATCTGCTCGATTCAAGAATTCCTCCCCGCAAAGTGACTTCGACATGGAATAAAATCTCTAAGTTGATGGGCGTTTTATTTTTAGGTGCAGGGGCAAGATATCTTTTTGATCGAGCGACTTCCCCAAGTCTTCAGATTGCAGTTACAGGCCCGTTCGGGGGAGGATACGTACTCGATTCCTACCCTTATATCCCTTCCGAATTTCCCAACCTAGATTCTGGGTATGCAATTTATTTGCCTATAAAGGGGTACCCCCAAATTAAAAATTCTGATGATAGTAAAAATTGAAGTTTACGAATCTTGTAGACGTCTGCATTGAGATGCTACCGTAAAATTTTTAATTTATATTTTATCAGCTTTAAAAAACAAAATATTTGGTGGTGATAAACCAGTAAGAGACTGACCACAAACCCAGGTTTCGTCGCTTTTAGGCCGAGAGTGAAGATAATTTTAAACAGGATCCGCTTCGCGGGCAGGATCGTCGAGGCGCCGGCAGGATAAAG
>JAZKAZ010000145.1:0-8534 GCA_040388845.1 Chlamydiota bacterium
GATAGACAACGCCGCTTACGATTTGTCCTTTCTTTTCCGCTGCAATGCTGACTGAAAAAATGGGGATTTGATGCGCGAAATTCACAGTGCCGTCGAGAGGATCGATCACCCAGAGCAAATCTTCTAGGCGAGAGCCAGTAGATCCGCTCTCTTCTGCCAGAAACTGAGAATTTGGGACGACTTTTTTCAGGTACTCAATGATGCTTTTTTCTGCAAGAAAGTCATATTCAGTCACTAAGTTGTGCCGCCCTTCTTTTGAAGAGATCGAGAATGGAGTTCCGTATCCTTGGCGCAAAATATTTCCGGCCAAAAGGGCAGCGTCCACTGCTGCTAATGTGATGCGAGAGAAGGATTCTTCCTTTTCAGCCAAAATACCACCCAAATACGGCGCAAAGTTACAAAGAGAGCAAGGGGCGCTGCAAACCAAACCAATGCATAGAGAGCATCTAGCACAGGCATCGCTCCTAAGTCGACAAGGATCCATTTTCCGCTAAAGGGGACTCTTCTGTCAAAAAGAAAAAGGAGAATCAGCTGCAGGAAGGTGGAAAGGGCAGACACCAAAGCAGTTGAGAGACTTAAGTGGAGAGGCACATCAAAGAGGAAATGTTTCCGATAGCCATAAAGAAGCGCCGTTGTGATTGAATAATTGAGAGCGTGGAGCCCGATGGGATCATCGGAAAGAAGGTCCATCAAAACGCCGGCAGCAGAGCTTAAAGAGAGAGCTGATCCTAAATTGCAGCGTAAAATTACAAGGGCAATCCAGGGGGCAAATGGGAGAAGGTTTAAGCTGGGAAAGAGGGTGGCTTGTAAAAAAAGAGCAGTGAGGCTTAAGAAAAATGAGAAAATCAACATTATTTTTCGAGACGCTCTAGTGTAGACTTGAGGATCGGAGCATTTTCAAAAAGCAGCTGATGCCATTTCCAGGCAGACGCAATCAAATTCGGAAGGTCCGAGAGCCGGGGAGTCCAACCGAAAAGTTCTTTTGCAAGAGCGTTGTCCGCAGTG
Source organism: Chlamydiota bacterium (assembly GCA_040388845.1). Taxonomy (GTDB): domain Bacteria; phylum Chlamydiota; class Chlamydiia; order Chlamydiales; family SM23-39; genus JAZKAZ01. The sequence continues at coordinate 1,006 of JAZKAZ010000145.1, forward strand.
AGAATGGCGGGTTCCCCGGACCGTTGATTTTCAATGCGTACCGACAGATTTTTTCCACCAAATTTTTGAACAGCATGGATGATTTCGAGAACTGATCTGCCCGTCCCAGTTCCTAAATTGACTGAAACGCTTTTTTGATGAGTCAAGAGCCACCGAAGGGCTGCCACATGGGCATCTGCCAGATCTTGCACATGCACATAGTCTCGAATGGCAGATCCATCTGGGGTCGGAAAGTTTGTTCCATAAACGGCGATTTCATTTTTCAGTCCCAAAGCTGTCTGAATAATGGATGGAAGCAAATGGGTTTCCGGAGTATGGTTTTCCCCAATTTCCGCCTTTAAGTCTGCCCCTGCTGCATTGAAATAACGGAGGTTCACGGCAGGGATCCCGAAATCGGCAATCATCTGCTCGATCATGAGTTTTGTTCTGCCATAGGGGTTGATTGGATTTTGAGGATGCTCTTCCGTAATCGGGCAAGAGCTGGAATTGCCATACGTTGCGCAGCTGCTGGAAAAAACCAGATTTCTCACTCCAGCCTCTTTCATGGTCTCAAGAAGATTCAGAGAATTCACCACATTATTTCGATAGTATTTGCCGGGGTGCTGCATCGACTCAAAGACCAATGCACTTGCGGCAAAGTGGATGACCGCCTCTGGTTTATAGGTAGAAAAGAGCTCTGATAATTTGGACTTGTCATTGAGATCTCCATGGACAAAAGGCCCCCATTTCACAGCGTAGGCATGGCCTGTCGAGAGATTATCATAAGTGATGGGGAGAAAACCCGCTTCTTTCAGCGCCTTGCAAGCGTGGCTTCCTATATAGCCCGCGCCGCCAGTTACAAGAATGGGAATTGCCATCAGAAGGCTCCCCTGGAAAAAAGAACGGCTGGAATTGTTTTGGCAATTAAGACCAAATCTTGCCAGAAGCTCCGTGTTTCTGCATAACGTTCCTCCAATTTGCGCCGCTCATCCAAAGGAATCTGGCTTCGCCCTGAAATCTGCCAAACTCCGGTGATGCCAGGCCTTACCGAGAGAATTTTTTCTACGCTATCGCCATATAAAGAGCGGATTTCTCGAAGAAACTCCTCAGGGGGACCCAGGAGAGTGGGTGGGCGGGGGCCGACTACACTCAAATCTCCTTTTAAGACATTCCAAAACTGAGGGAGTTCATCGAGGGATGTTTTGCGCAAAAAACTCCCGATCGGTGTGATGCGGGGATCCAATTTCACTTTTTGGAAAGTTTGCCACTCCGAGAAAAAGAGGGGATCGGAGCGGAGAAGAGAATGGAGGCGCACTTCTGCATCTTGATACATGGTTCTGAATTTCCAACATTCGATTGGTTTTCCCCCTCGTCCCAATCTTCGGCTTTTGTAGAAAGAGGGACCTGGCGTTGTGAGGCGAACCAAACAAGCAAGAATCAGAAAAAGAGGGGAGAAAAGCAATAAAAATGAGGCGCTAAAAAAGATATCAAAGGCTCTTTTTAGGGGATCTCTCTGTATTTGCAAGACAAGTTCTTCGAGAGGAAGATTGTGGCCGTATTCCTTGAGCTTTTTGAGTTTTTTTATATCTTTTGATGGGAGAGTTGCGGGCCGCATAAACCTTCATAATCACTTGAATAAAATATATGCAACAATGCCTATTTTTGCAAACAATCGGGAACGCCGATCGAGATATAATCAAAGCCTTTATTTTTCATGTCGATCGGCTTGTATTGATTTCTCCCATCGAAAAAGGCTGCCCCCTTCATTTTTTTTCGGATCGGATTGAAGTCGACCAGACGAAATTGCTTCCATTCTGTGAGAAGAGCAATCGCATCTGCTCCTCCTACTGCATCAATCTCGTCTGTGCACCAGATGATATTGGGAAGGTGTTTCAGCATTCCCCTAGCATTGGACATCGCCACAGGATCAAAAAGTCGCAAAATGGCTCCTTTTTTCACGAGTTCTTCAATAAAAATAAGAGAAGGTGCCTCGCGCATATCGTCTGTGTCGGGTTTAAAGGAAAGGCCCCAAACGGCAATCGTTTTTCCTAAAAGTCCTCCGCGCTCTGCAAAATAGGAGGTGATTTTTTGGCTGAGGACCTTTTTTTGGCGCTGATTGACTGCATCGGTTGCCTCCAAAATCGAAGGTTCAGAGCCTACCTGTTTAGCCACTGCAATGAGCGCCCGAATGTCTTTGGGAAAGCAAGACCCTCCATAACCTACTCCTGGATAAAGAAAGCTATAGCCAATCCGGCTATCGGATCCAATTCCTTTGCGCACTTCATTGATATTTGCGCCGACCTTTTTACAGATATCTGCAATTTCATTCATGAATGAAATCCGAGTGGCAAGCATCGCATTTGCGGCATATTTGGTCATCTCTGCGGAGAGAGTGTCCATGAGAAGGATCCGGTCATGGCTCAAAGTAAATGCCGAATAAATCTCTTTTAGGATTTCGGCAGGTTTCGAATGATCCGAGCCAATGATGATCCGATCGGGCTTGAGACAATCTTGAACGGCTGCGCCTTCTTTTAAAAATTCGGGATTGGAAACGACATCAAAGGGGACATCGATGCCAAGTCTTGCCTGTTCTTTTCGGATCACACTTGCCACCCTGTGAGCCGTTCCGACAGGAACTGTGGACTTATTTACGATAACGCGGTAATCGGTCATATGCTGAGCGATTTGGCGGGCAGCTGTTTCAATATAGCTTGTGTCGCAGGAGCCATCTTCTCTGGAGGGTGTGGGGACGGCAATGAAGCAAACGGCAGAGGAATTCACTCCTTTTGCATAGTCGGTAGTAAAGCTCAATCTCCGCTGCTGAATGTTTCGTTTGACCAATTCTTCCAGGCCCGGTTCATAAATGGGGATGATTCCTTCCTGAAGTTTTCGAATTTTCTCCGCATCGATGTCTAAACAAATCACAGTATGTCCCATCTCGGCAAAGCAAGCTCCGGTGACAAGACCGACATACCCTGTTCCGACTATCAAGATCAGCATAATATTCTCCAAGAGTTCAGCAGAGTATTCGTATCAGAATTTGAATTTCAGCACCACGGATAACTGATTTTTTTTCAAATCGGGGGGTGTATTTTTTGAGGTTCGCAAGGTTGGGAGGGGCCCCCTCGAGATCAATTTGTTGTAGACCAATCTCTCAACTCCTTCCTCCTCCCGCTTAATAAAATGCTATACCAGACTCGGCCAAATCCAAGTTTTTGGCCGAGTCTGGTATAAGTAGGTCCCCGGCCCTGCCGGGACTTTTTTTGCAATTTACGAAAATTAAGATTGAATTAAATAAAACGAATTTGATATAATTGTGTTTATGAAAACGAAAATTTATTGTAAATTGGCTTCTGCTTCCTGCAAAGCCGTCCTTATTGTTCATACAACTCGGCTCACCCGCCGATTATGCACTATTATATAAATCCACATTCTCTTTAAAAACTTTCAAAAGCCAGATATCGTCTGCTAGTTGATTCTGCAGACAGATCGCTTTTTGATAAATTTAATAAAAATATAAAAAGTGAAGGATAATATGAGTACGATTGTAGAAAGAAAATTTTTTTGGGATCCATTCCCAAAACGGAATAAAAATGAATCCAAGCCAAAGGCGAGAGAAAAAATGCCCCACGTTCTCCAAAAGGAGTCGTTTCGGAATTTTGGGTGCTATCCTAATTCTTTTCTTTTGAATAAGAAATGGAAATTCGAGCATGACAAGCTCAAGAAATCAGCCTGGTGTAATATAAAAGGGGATTCTGTTGTTAAAGTCTTGTTTCCTGAACTTGCTCTCAAAGAGGGGCCTGATTTTGGAGATTTAAACCAAAAGATACGAAAGCTATTTTCCGTCCTACCTAAGGGGAAGGAAGAATATAAAAAGATCGATCAGGAATTTTCCAATATCGATAAAACTGTTTGCGCAGAGCGTTTTAAAAAATTGGCATCGAAACTGTCAGAGATGATCCTGGAAGTTGAACGGCCTGTACCCTCTCGCGCAGTTAATAAAGTGTGGGGGCTAAGCCTTCCAGCTTTGATTGCTATTGCGGTGTGTATGTGCCTATTTCATATATACGGTATTGCTGTTGTTTTGGTCTATTTTCTATTGATGACAATTGGAAGTGGATCTCTATTCTACAAGCATAGAAAACAAACTTCTTTTGTAGTAAACCAAGCTTTCAACGGCCGCCTGGTTGGAATCCAAGAGGCGCTTCGTCTTCCTCCTCCGGCTTAATAGAATGCTATACCAGACTCGGCCAAATCCAAGTTTTTGGCCGAGTCTGGTATAAGTAGGTCCCCGGCCTTGCCGGGACTTTTTTTGCAATTTACGGAAATTAAGATTGAATTAAATAAAACGAATTTGATATAATTGTATTTATGAAAACGAAAGTTTATTGTAAATTGGCTTCTGCTTCCTGCAAGGCCGTCCTTATTGTTCATATGATTCGGCTCCCCGGCCGATTATCTATCTTCATGTAAACCCATTTTTCCCTTTAAATAACATCAAAAGCCAGATCTCCCTCTGCGAGATGATTCTGCAGACTGATCTATTTTGGTAAATTTAATAATAAAATAAACCATGAAGAATACTATGGCAACAAATGTAAGTAATAAATATTTTTTTAATCAATTTGAGCACGATCAGACTCATTGTGATCTGTCTGAGGATGACCGGTTGAGGCAGAAGGTCGCAGGACAAGTCGCCCGGATAGAAGAGCTTGGAAACAGGTTGGAGCTGAACCAAAGCGAGCGGACAAAGCTTTTGCAGTCGGTCTCTAAACTACAGTGGCGGGAGCGAGAGCTTTATTTCGAAGAAACAGTCAAACCAATCGCTCTTTTATTCGAAAAGATAAATACCGGTGTCGACATCAATTCGATGCTCAGAAATGGCTTGAGAGCAATTTTATGCCTTCCTGTGGCGGCAAATCCAGCCGTAGTGATGTCTCTGATAGCAGAAGCGTCTCAGCTGCTTGGAGGCATTGCTGCGATCATTGGCGGTGGCGTTATTTTGGCAAGAGGGCTAGCAAACGGCGCTAAAGCATTCGATCGGGGAGATGTTGAGGGAGTTTGCAAAAATGCGCTTTTTGCCACCTTTGGCGCAAGTTACGCAACTGCAGGAGTTGGATTTACCCTCGATGCGGTAGCTGGCTTTATGAAAGCTACCTCCGCCACATCGATCTGGCCTGCCGCAGGGCTTGTAGTGGTTTATGGGGTCATCGTGATGTCGGCTGTTCAATCAATCGATGCAACCTGGGGACTTGGAATCACCTTCAATTTTGAGAGGAATTTGAAGAAAAGGGTGAATGACGAAAAAGAGCCTGAGGAATCCAAGCGTCTGAAAAATGCCTTAAAATGGGTCCAGGACCAGGTGAGTCTTTCTGATTCTGAGATCCTAAAAATCATCAGCCAGACACCGAACCTTCTGGACGTGAGAAAAAAAGTGGCGAAAAAACTGCAAGGAAAATGGGATCAGTTTGAAAGGCGGACAAGTCGGAGCTGCGGCAAATTGGTGCATGAAACTTTGCATGAGGTGCTTCGCTCTTTGGAGACGGGTGAGCCAGACGCATTAGTAAAGGGAAGATCTTTGATCGAAGAGATCAAAAAAGCAAACTACCAAGAGCGAGTTGCCTATACAATCTCTCTTGTGATCGCAGTCCTTTTGTTTATTGCGGGGATTTGTGCGATTGCCTTTTTGGGCCCAGCTGCTCTTGTGCCCATTTTATTTGCAATTGGAGCTATGCTCTGGGTAACTCTAGACAACGGAAAAGTCAATAGCTGGGTTTCCGAAGTTTATTGGGCGCAGAAGCAGTTATCCTCTTCCGCTCAGGTAAAAGCAAGGCAGCAGGTATTGGACGACCTTGCAGCCGTACAGCGGAGATCCAATCGGGAAAACAACCTTCTGTAGTCAGGATGTGGCAAGCGCTTGGAAACAAGCGTTTTGCTGTTTACATTACTTAGGGTATTTTGCCTATAGATGAGAAATTTTGTTTTTACGTGGTCTTGTTCGCATGTCAGCGCTGTTTACTTAAAGTGTTGATTGTGGCAATCTGCCGACCTTTTATTGGAGGCATGTCATGATCCCGGTGCGTTCTACCACTCCGTCCCTCATTCAAGAATACAAAGAGCCCGAAGACCTCAATGAAGTCGCAGATGATTGGGAAAATGAGATCCCAGAAGATTGGGAAGATGATCAATTGCATGCAGTGGAAGATAGCGCACCAGCGTCACTTTCTCAAAACAAGAGCGGGCCAGTTCCTCGGCCTCCGTCAATCACTGAAAAAATTACGATGCTAAATGCACAAGTAGCTGCAAGAGCCCTCCACGAAAAATTTGACATAGCTCTTGCTCGCAAAAATGTATCCGAACTCAACAATTTTCTGTGTCTTGCAATTCGGGAAGGAAACCTAAAAGGGGTTCAACTTGCCATCGAAAAAAATATAGATGTCAATAGCCCTCATAACTCTTCTGGAGTCCCCCCTCTTGTTTTAGCCTTTGAATCTTTAACTACCACTCACTGGGGACATGTTTTTCATTTAAATCCTCTGCTCGTTGAAGTTTATGCTTCGATCCAAAAGGACACCCGGGAGAGCGAAAAAATTTTACAAAAAGAGTTCAGTCTGCATACAAAACTGTCTACGGGACGTCTTCTGGGGCGTTTGATTAACGATGGAAAATTAAAAAATTGTTATGGCAGAGTCATATCACTTCTAGCTACCGAGAAAGGACTATTTGTAAATTTTCTTGATTCTCTTGCACAAGACAAAGCTCAGCAGATTATTTTAATACTGTTAAAAGCTAATGCAAATCCCACTTCGTGCAAATATCGGGACTATCCCTTATTGCTGCTCGCATGTGGCTTTCCAAATGGCAATCATTTGGTTTCTGCCTTATTAAATAATGGGGCTGATGCCACGGAACTACATCGCCCGATAGAAGCTCCAAGCGGAACTGCCGATACACCTTTTCATCTCGTAGCTCAGATGACTCCTATCCCTATGGATATAGCGAACAGCCTTCTCAAGGCCGGAGCAAGTCCTTCTTGGGATGATTTGTCTCTTGTACTAAATCAATTAATAAAAAGCATCACACAATCCAATGTACATAAGGCTCTGAGGAAGATTCAAAAACAATCTGATTTGACCCCGTCTCCTTATTGGTCGCTGCTGGAATCCTCCGAACAGGCAATGTGGAATTGGGCTTTAGCCTTTCGGGTCGCCCTATGTGATTCAAAAAATATCAAAGAAACAAAAGAGCTCGATGGTATAATTTGCGATATTTATGCTCGATATATAATTTCTGGACATGGGGAAATAGAAAAAACTCTCACAATGGAATTTCCTCAACCGCTAGCTCAAATCATAACCGAATATTTGTTCCATGTAGAACCGATTTTGACAGGTGTGGTAGCTAGGCTAGCGAAAGAACTATTTCGCGAACTGTATACATTAACAACTTTCTTTTTCAATGAAGTTTCTGCTAACGCCAGAAGACTTGAATCTTAACGCAAAGCATCCGGAGTTCGGGGCAGCGGATCGGAAGTGTTTGGAAAGGGGGGG
>JAZKAZ010000146.1:0-2924 GCA_040388845.1 Chlamydiota bacterium
AGATTTTTCCCCATCTGCTTTTTTATCGATTTTATTTCGTATCTTAGATGCCGCTGAAGAATAGTTGGCGTCCGTTAATAAGTATCTGAGAGAACAATCTTCTTCCATCTTCAAAAGTTTAACTGGATCATTAATTTTTATTTCTTTTGATACAAAAACACATTTTTTTGTTAGAAGATCGGCCGGATTTTCATCCCTTTTTATGATTTCCAGATTTCCATTATCTTTAAATAAAAACGGCTGGAAACTTTCTACATCTGCAAATATACTTTTAATCTTATGAGCCAAGCCATGACAACTATTATCCATCGGAGCAAATAGCTCTTTATAAACTAACTCGTTATAAACTGAATCATACTCAGGAATCTTACGAATTCCAAAATCATTTTCTAGTTGTGGATTTGGGACCTGCCAAGATCTGCTAACTGGGTCACTATTGGAAAGAACAGACATATTATATCCTTATAATTAATAATAAAGATAATTATACAACAAAAACAAATTAAATTCAACTATTTATAACTGCCTTATAATAAATAGTTTAATTATTAAACTAATGAGATAACTTGAAAGATTTGATAAATAAGGAGTAGACAGCCTCATCCAAGGCCCCTTTGCGCCCTTCCATCGCAATGAGGAAAAGCTTATTGCCGACCATGAGCGCTCTACCTCGGAAATAACTATTGCCCCCCTCGACCAGGAAGTTAAGAGCGGCATGGCCGGCATGATCGATCAAATCGCCAAAAACCAGCTTATTATCTGGATGATGGGCGACGATCCCCTTCAGCAGCCCCTGCAAACCCGCCACCTCATGCCCTTTATCGAGCACTGAAGGATACGTTGCGATTAAGAGTAAAAATACGCCCCTGTCTTCAAAGGGCGCTAAATAGACGTCGTAATTGAGACGGCCAGCGCCATCTGCAAGCGGCAGAGTTTGCTGAATCATTTGTGGAGGCGAAGGAAAGGCGATATGACATTCCCCATTTTTAGCTGCAATCTGTCTCCATTCAGAGACAATGCTCGGAGGGGCGTCTGCGTGAGCAAGCGTTCGAAAAAATAAGTGGGCCGCAAAAAGAGCAAACGCCAAAAACCAAATTCCAACTTTTTTTGAGAATGCGCTTTTCATAATCCCTTCCTCAGTGATTCTAGTTGTATGCCATCATTCCAGAGTTGAAACGTCGTCATGGTTGGCTGGGCCGATGCACCTAAAGCAAAAAGCGCTAACATCCAAAGAAGCCCAAGAACAATCCCCAGTAAGATCGCTGCCACAATCACATTTAAAATTGCCCGCAAGATGGAATATTGCTGCACTTCAGCCAAGGTGTTTAAATAAATAATGAGAGACCAAATCGCTAAAACCACTTTCGCAATGAGAATGAGAAAAAGAAGAGTGATTTGCCCCTGACTTAAAAGGTGCCCTTCTGGAAAATTGAGAAAGAGTTCTTGGCCAAATAAAACGATCATCAAGAGCCAAAGAGGAACATTGATGATTAAGGGAACGCATGACCAAGCATAGGCTGCTCGAATGGTGGGAAAATCACCCCGCCCTTTAAATATTTTCCCCGTCCACATCACAACCCAGCTCCAGATGGCAAAGGTCGCATAGCCCCAAAAAGGGGAAAGAATCAAAGCCAGAATCAAAATAGGCAGCGGACCCAAAAAACTGCCGAGGGAGGCCGATTGGAATAAATTCAGTACGGAAGAAAAACCATAGATGGCAGCCAGGAGCCAAAGAGAGCGGTTTGGATTTTCGGTCACGATGCGAGCAATCGTCGCTCGCGGACGGACCCAAATGGAAATCCAGGGACTATGAGATCTAGATTCAGACATATACCACCTAAATTGTTTAGAGCGCTCCGCTCAAGAGAAACTAGAGGCACTCTTAAGTTAAGCTTAGAATTTAATAATTATTTTTACAAATGAATAAAAATACAAATTCCAAAACTAAATGGAACTAAAGCACTGTTAAATAGATATATCTAAAAAAAACATACACAAGTAGATAAAGGATGCCGGAAAAAGCCCAAGCAAAGAGGATATTCACAAGCGCTCGCCCGAGAGAAAATTTCTGCACTTCTCTTAAGGCTTGAATCAATAAAATGAGAGACCAAACTCCTAAGCTTAAGGAAATAAAATCAACAAAAAGAGAGGAAACCCCTCCTGCATCCTGAATAAAGACATACTCGGGTTGTGCAACAAGAAAAATAACCCAGATAAAAAGAGAGAGGACAGCGGGAATCTTGGACCAGGCAATGGCTGCCCGCAAATGAGACCTTGGAGCTCTGCCCTTAAGAAGCCTGCCCGTAAAATAGAAAACCCATCCAGCAATGTAGATCCAAGCCCATCCTAAAAGAGGCGCTAGGAGCACGGCTCCAATCAAAATAGAGAAAAAAGGAACTTTGAGACCTAAAGACCATAAACCTGCTAGAAAAAAGAGATTTACGAGCGCATAGAGGGTCGCAAGAAGAAAAACACCAAAAGTAGGTTTTGCAAGAACAATTGCCCGCACCGTTTTTCTTGGCTCGTCCCACATAGAGCGCCAAGGATTTACACCGCGAATCTGGGCCATGTCGGTTTTTCTCCATTCTCTTAAATCTTAGAGTTACCCGATCAAAGTTTAGAAGGCAATGTTGATATCCAAAACATTTCTCTAGGTGACAATGATTAACAAATACTTTAATATGAAGTTTGAAGAAGGGGAGATCTTGTTTCTCCCCTGTAATTGCAGGAGGATTTCGTGAAACTACTTCGTTTTGTTGTATTGCTTTTGATGGTCATTGGTTCTTTGAACTGGGGTTTGGTCGGCTTTTTCCAATATGATCTAGTCTCCGATATTTTCGGCGGCATGATGTCGGTGGGCGCTCGAGTGATCTACGTTCTGATTGGATTGGCGGGTCTTTATGGGATTGGATTTCTTTGCAAAT
>JAZKAZ010000146.1:2934-4792 GCA_040388845.1 Chlamydiota bacterium
ATGTTGTGGATGCGGCTGCGGATGCGGTCCGAAATGCCACTGTGGCCCAAAATGCCATTGCTGCAAAAAAGACTAATTTTATTGTTGGCCCTCTATGAAAGAGAGCAACTTTAAGTTGCTCTCTTACCTTGGCAAAAAATGTCCCGCATCCTAGTATCTGGTGCCTCTGGCTTTATCGGCAAACCACTCACTGACTATCTCTCCCTTCGAGGACATGCGATCGTTAAGCTCGTCCGCACCCCTCAACCTGGAAATCCAGATACGATTTTTTGGGATCCAGATATGGGGCAGGCACCCAAGGAACAATTCGAAGGTTTTGATGCCGTAATTCACCTAGCTGGAGAGCCTCTCTCTTTAGGCCGTAGGACTTCGGCCAAACGAGAAAAAATTCGATCGAGCCGGATCGTCGGAACGCATTTCTTAGCTCAAATCCTCTCGCATCTCTCTTGCCCTCCGAAAGTTTTTATCTCTGCTTCTGCTGTTGGTTTTTATGGAGATCGGGGCGAAGAAATTCTCACTGAAACAAGTCGAAATGGCCATAGTTTCTTGGCAAGCGTATGCAGCGAATGGGAAAAAGCCTCTGCTCCCCTTAAAAATCGAGGAATAAGAGTCGTACATACCCGTTTTGGAATGGTCCTTGGCCCAAATGGGGGCATTTTGCAAAAAATGCTGGTTCCTTTTAAACTCGGTTTGGGCGGCAGCCTTGGCTCCGGACGCCAATGGTTGAGCTGGATTGCACGCGAAGATTTAATCCGCGCCTTGGATCACATTTTGCAGAACTCCTCTCTTGAAGGCGCAGTCAACGTCGTTTCTCCTCATCCGGTTTGCCAAGAAAATTTTTCTAAAATATTGGCAGAGACTCTCCATCGCCCCGCATTTGGGAATCTTCCTGCCTGGTTTCTTCGCCTCATTTTTGGCAAATCCGCAGATGAAATGCTCTTGGCAAGCACTCGGGTAAAACCAGAAAAACTCCTCCTTTCAGGTTTCTCTTTTCATTGCCCTTTTTTAAAGGATGCTTTACGAAAAGCTCTCTAATCAGTTAAACTGATTTTTTAAACAAGGGAGTTTTTACTCATGTTTTTATTAAGCCTCGCTTTTACTTTGGTTGCAACCATACAACCATCTCAAGATGTATCTTCTTCAGATCTCACACCGTCCGATCTCGTGGTCTCCTCCTCTGAGGCACTCCCCGAAGAGTCTGAAGATCTTGTTCTTTCAGAGGATCTCGAAATTTTAGATACCCAAGAAATCGTCTTTGATGACCTTTTCAATGATCCTTTTGATCTAGAAGAGCTTGAAGAAGAATGATTTCTTAAGTTTTTAAGGGATCGGTTTTAGGATTTCACTCTCTCATTGACTCCCTAAGGATAAAATGGTATTTTGGAATCCAATTTTACCGCCTTGGCTTGTAATCATTTATGTCATTTGATCAAAAGACGCTCGACCACTTAAAAAAACTTTGCCGGATTGAAACCAGTCCCGAAGAAGATCTAGATATTCTAAATAGCTTAAGCAGCATCATTGAGTATATCGCGCAGTTGGATGAGCTCAACTGCGATCAAGCCAAACCTTGCCGCTATGTGCTTCGAGGGATGCTCAAGAATCAAATGCGGGACGATGTTGTGAAAGATCTGCTGCCCCGCGAACAATTCCTCGCCAACGCCCCAGACCAAATCGGGGGGATGATCCGCACTCCACCCGTGATGAAAGCCCCATGAAACCTCTCCATCATTTATCTGCCATCGAGCTGAAAGAGGCGTTCCTCAAAGGAGATGTCAGCGCGGTCAAAATTGCTGAATATTTTCTGAAGAGAATCGATCGAACCCATAGCTCTCTCGGCGCTTTTTTATCGGTGCTG
>JAZKAZ010000146.1:4802-10779 GCA_040388845.1 Chlamydiota bacterium
GGGTAAACCCCTAGGACGTCTTGCAGCCATTCCCATTGGAATCAAAGACAATATGCACATCAAAGGGGAAATCACCACTTGCGGCTCGAAATTTTTAAGCAACTACAAAGCCCCTTTTGATGCGACCGCCACTCACCTTTTAGAAGAGGAAGATGCGATTCTCATCGGAAAAACCAATCTCGATGAATTTGCCATGGGCTCCTCCACTGGAAATTCCGCTTATTTTCCCACCAATAATCCGTGGGATCTCAATTGCGTTCCCGGAGGTTCTTCCGGCGGATCGTCTGCAGCTGTAGCTGCCCGACTTGCGCTGATTGCCACCGGCAGCGATACCGGCGGATCGATCAGACAGCCCGCCAGTTTTTGCGGAATTGTGGGTTATAAACCAACTTATGGAAGGGTCTCTCGCTATGGCCTGGTCGCATTCGGCTCCTCTCTCGATCAAATTGGCGCGATGACAACCACAGTTGCCGACCTTGCTCTTACCATGGAAGTCATGGGACACAATTGCCCGCATGACGCGACTTCTTTAGATCTTCCGCCCGAATCCTATCTCCTTCAAAAAGATTTGAAAGAAACGACATTCGGAATTCCCTGGCATTTTCTAGAAGACCTCAAGCCAGAGATTCGCGCCAATTTTATGGATTCGATCGAAGTGATGAAATCTCTTGGAGCCAAAATCGTAGATATCGATCTCGATGTCCTCAAATACTCCATTGCGGTCTATTACATCTTGGCCACAGCGGAGGCCTCCACCAATTTAGCCCGTTTTGATGGCATCCGTTACGGGATCCGTGCAAAGGAGGCAAAAACCCTCGAAGAAATCTACGAATATTCCCGCGAAAATGGATTTGGCAGAGAAGTAAAAAAACGGATCATACTCGGTACATTTGTTCTATCTGCCGGCCACCAAGACGCCTATTATAAAAAAGCGCAGAAAGTGCGCACCCTCATGATCGATGCCTTTGAAAAAGCGTTTGCCACCTGCGACGCTGTTTTAATGCCGACGGCTCCTTCCGGCGCATTTGAGCACAACTCGATCCACGACTCCATTGAGATGTATCTGCAAGATATCTTCACGATCCCAGCAAATCTAGCGGGACTTCCCGCAATCAGCGTCCCCTCTGGATACGATTCCCGCCAAATGCCGCTTGGGCTTCAAATCATCGGCCCCCAAATGTGCGACGTCCCCGTCGTCCAATACGCTTATGCCTACGAGCAAGCCACCCAGCATCTCCGGATTCCTAAAAATTTTGAGAAAGAGGATCTATGAAACGCGATCTTCCATACGAGCTCTGGGAACCAGTTATCGGCCTTGAAATCCATGTGCAGCTCAACACAAAATCCAAGCTGTTTAGCTCCGCCCCCAATCAGTTTGGCGATGAGCCCAATACAAATATTTCCGTCGTCTGCACAGGCCAGCCAGGATCTCTGCCCGTTCTCAATCGAGAAGCTGTCAAAAAAGCAGTCCAATTCGGCCTTGCAACCTCTGCTAAAATCAGCCCCGTCAGCACCTTTGACCGAAAATCCTACTTCTATCCAGACAGCCCGCGCAATTTCCAGATCACCCAATTTGAGACGCCCCTCATTCTCGGCGGCAAAATCACCGCAAGCGTCGAAGGAGTCTCCAAAGAATTTCAGATCAATCGGGCCCATCTAGAAGACGACGCAGGGATGCTCAAACACTTCACCTCCTTTGCAGGCGTCGACTACAACAGAGCAGGCGCCCCCTTAATTGAAATCGTCTCCGAGCCTTGCATCCATTCGGCAAAAGAGGCTGCCGCCTATGCAATGGCTGTTCGCGCGATCATGCTCTATATCGATGCCTCAGACGGCAATATGGAAGAAGGGTCTTTGCGTATCGACGCCAATATTTCTGTCCGTCCCAAGGGAGAAAAAGAGCTCCGCCCCCGCATCGAGATCAAAAACATGAATTCTTTCACATTCATGGAAATGGCAATCGATGCGGAAATCAATAGGCAAATTGCCCTCTACATCAACCATCCTCATAGACAGCCGATCGATCTCATTCCCCCTGGCACCTACCGATGGGATCCCGAACTGAAACAAACCGTTTTAATGCGAAAAAAAGAAAGCGCAGACGATTACCGCTATTTTCCCGAACCCGACCTCGTTCCCATCGTCTTAACCGAAAGCTACCTTGACCATCTCCGCGCAACCCTTCCCGAACTCCCCGCAGATCGGACGAGAAGATACGTCTCTGATTTGGGCCTGACCGAATACGCAGCCTCTACGCTCATCAATGAAAAAGAACTCTCCGATTATTTTGAAGAGGCTCTAAAACTCTGCAATTCGCCCCGCAATCTCTGTAACTGGATCACCGTCGAATTTGCAGGACGTTTGAAGGGCCAGGGAAAAACGCTTCTAAAAGCCGGCATCCTGCCCGCATCCGTTGCAAAACTTGTCCAAATGATCGACTCAAAGCAAATTACAGGGCCTATTGCGAAAGCAGTGGCAGATGAAATGGTGGCCAACCCAAACCTCACTCCTGAGGCCATCGTTCAGCAAAACCCCGATTACCAGCCAATGAACGATCTCGAAGCGCTCGAGCTACTCGTCGACCAAGTCTTAGCTGCCAATCCCCAGTCAATTGCCGACTTCAAAGCCGGCAGAGAAAAGGCGTTTGCTTATCTCGTGGGCCAAGTGATGAAACTGACCCGCGGGAAGGCCTTGCCTGAAGCGGTCAATGCGCAGCTCCGCAAAAAATTGGAGTGAGGCCCCGCCTTCTTAACAAACTCATCTCATTCTAGAAAGTATTCCTCAATAATTCTCACTGAAGACGCCATAGCGAATCTCCTGATTAGGTCGATCACTTTATTTAGAGAGACATTTTTATCACAGAAAAAATTAGATGTATGGAAAAACCTTATCGCCAAATCGGGAAGATGGCATTGTCAATGCGCAGCTCCGCAAAAAATTGGGGTGAGGCTCCTGATTATTTATTTTATCGACAGATTCAATCCGTACCATACTCTGAAGGATCTTCGAGAACCTCATCTGAAGTGGTTAGACCTACCCTACCCGATAAAATCGCAAATCATTACACAAATTCTTAAAAAAATCCCCTTCTAAGGGTGATGTAAAAAACGAATTAGCTCCGCCCAAAGAATCGCGAAAATAGAACAAAAAACGGGCAAACAAGAAAAAAAGAGCCTCTTTTTTATCTGACTATCAGAGGAATTTTTACATGTAAAATAAATGCTTACAGGCATTGAAAACGGCACGGTCGCTGCACCTAACACACACAATAGGGCACCTCCAGTACTCATGTCAGAAGAAGCTAATGAAAAAAAACCCAAAGGCGGAATGTATATAAGAGCTGGTAAAAACAAGATCAGATAAATGAAAATAGATGCATTGCCGACAAAAGATCCAATCTTTTTTACAAGTTGAGGGGTTTCATCGAATGTCATCATTGCGATTTCTGTCTGTACTGATTGATAATTTTCCCAACGGTTTCTTGGTAAGCGGGAATGGCGAAAGAGTGTTCCCAAAATCCCGATATATTTTCGTCGAGAATTGAAATATTTTGTGATTTTTTGAGCGCATTTTCATAGTATTGCCTAAATCAGCGAATCAAACCAGGACTACTCACAAATAAGCGGGACACTGACCATTAAAAAAAATCTCAAAACCACAAAGAGCGCAGACTCGACTATTATTGAGAAGCCTGGCATGGCTAGAGAAAAGAGGGCCGATGAAGACAATTGGGATGATTGGGGGAATGAGCTGGGAGTCAACTCAACACTACTACGAGATCATGAACCAATATATCCACGCCCAATTGGGCAGACACAACTCGATCGAATCGATCCTTTACTCCGTAAATTTTGAAAGAATTTTAGAATTGATCCATCAAAATGGATGGGAGGTAGTTGGAAAAGAGCTCGCTCATCTGGCTCAAAAGCTCGAAATTGCCGGAGCTGATTTCTTGATTATGACCGTAAATACGACCCATAAAGTATTTGATCAAATTGAGGCCGCCATAACCATCCCTGTGCTTCATATCGTGGACCCTACTGCAAAGGCAATCCAAACTTCGGGGATCACCAGTGTGGGCCTGATTGCAACTAAAATCACAATGGAAGAAAACTTCTACAAAAATCGGCTTCAAGAGCAGTATGGCATAGAAGTGCTTGTACCAGAAGAGGATGACAGAACATCTCTTCACAAAATCATTTTTGATGAATTAACAGTGGGTAAAATCTGCGATGCCTCACGCGAAAAGCTCTTGAGAGTGATCGAAAGACTGTCGAAAAGAGGCGCCAAAGGTGTCATTTTAGGCTGCACTGAGCTTACGCTTTTGCTTCATCAGAAAGATACAAAAACGCCCCTTTTCGACACAACAGAGCTCCATGCGAAAGCAGCAGTCGATTTTGCCCTACTTTAAAAAGGCACGAAAAAGATCACTTATAAACGAGTCATCACTCAATTCTTTGTATACAACTGGCCGAGCCTCTCATAGAGTTCATCGATCTTGGCCTGCTCTTCGGCAATCAGAGCAAGAAGCGCTCGGATCTCATCTCCTTTGCCAGACGATGAGAGAAGGGCTAGCTTCTCGTTATTTTTCTCCACGCTGCTTTCCAAAAACACGATTTTTTCTTCGCAGGCTTTGATTTCGGCTTTGACCGGCTTGGCGGGAGTCCCATTTTTTTGATTTTTTGGAACTTTAGGAGATGGTTCTTTATCGGTCTCCTCTTTTTCTTCCTGCCAACCCACTTGCTCCAAGAATTCATCGTAGGTGCCATGAAAAAGCTCTTGAGCCTTTTTATGGCAGACAACGAGTTTATTGAATCGAATTCGCCTTAAGACCCATTCGCTATGCGTAACGATCACGACCGCTCCCAAGAATTGCTCGATTGCATCGATGAGCGCCTCGATCGATTCAATGTCTAGGTGGTGCGTTGGTTCATCGAGAAAGAGACAATTGCAGGGCTCCGCTACGATCTTGCCCAAAAGCACACGGCTTTTTTCTCCGCCGGAAAGAACAGAGATCGGCTTTTTTGCTAGATCGCCGCTGAACATCATGAGCCCGCAAATGGCCTTCACTTGGGAAAAGCTGAGGAGCGGGTTGGCAGAGGAAATCTCCTCTTCAATTCGCAAATTCGCATTCAACCGGTCAATTGAAGTTTGGCCGAAGTAGCCGAGACGGGCAACTGGGGAACAATTCAGAGTCCCTGATGAGGGAGTGAGCTCTTGGGTAAGTAATTTCAGGATCGTAGATTTTCCATAGCCGTTCTTGCCGATGATTGCAACGCGGTCTCCTTTTTCTAGGACCAACGAAAAGTCTTCAATCAGGGAAGCGTTTGGATCGTAAGAAAATTGAAGATGAGACGCCTCCAGCATCTTTTTTCCCATGAAAGGCAATTCATGAAAAGAAAAGTCCAACTGGTGGAGATTTTTTAACTTCTCAAGCGAAGGGAGCTTCTCGATCATCTTTTGTTTGGACTGCGCCTGAGTTGCTTTTGAAGCTTTTGCGCCGAATCTATCTACAAACGATTGGAGATGGGCCCGTTTTTTCTCCTGCATTTGACGGTTGATCTCATGGGTTTCTTCCTCTCTTGCAATCAGCTCAAAAATATCATTGCTTTTGCCGCGGATTTTATAGATTTTGCGGCGGTGGATTGCCATCATTTGCGTCGTAACCGCATCTAAAAATTGCAGATCATGAGAAATCAAGATCATCTCCCCTGTCCATTCTTGCAAGAAGTTGGAGAGAAAGCGAATCGAGAGGATATCTAGGTAATTGGTCGGCTCAACAAGGAGAAGGCAATCGGGTTCTGAAAGGAGCACTTTAGCCAGTTGCACGCGGAGCTGGTAGCCCCCTGAGAGCATATGAGGAGATGCGTCCATGAGTTCGGCATTGAAGCCAAGCCCGAAGAGAAGAGTCTCTGCTTTATAAAGAAAATCCTTTTCATCTTCTCTCAAGCCCAAGGCTGCCTCTTCGAGAATCGTC
>JAZKAZ010000147.1:0-8023 GCA_040388845.1 Chlamydiota bacterium
ATAAAAAAGATCGTTATTCCACCGGCTATAAATTCCACCATAATAACTATTTATGCTGGCCTCTCCCTCACCTTCTTTCCAGTCAAGACTCGAGCGGGTATAACTAAAGGCGCCGCCCAGGGAGAAATTTTTATAGCATTTGTCTACCCCGAGTGTAAAACCACCTGTGAAATCCGAATAGCCAAACTGTTCATCTGAATCTGTGTCCTGCCCCAGCCATTGTCCCATTCCATCGATCCAGAAATTCCATTGCCCACAGCAATTCCTATAAAATAAATCATCAAAGTGGTTTGAATAGGTTGATTGAATGAATAAAGCATTCTGAAGCTGCGACCATGTGACCGCTGAAAATTGAGAGAGTCTCATTGAGTTCAAAACAAAAACCAAAGGCTGCCCAGCACCAGTAGGACTATAAGCGATCGTGTAGGATTCACTGGCTATAGGAATAGTGAATAAAAAAGCCAGCGCGATCCGATTCACAATTTTCTTCATTGGTCATCCTATTCAATTTATATTTAGATAGATCTGTACAACATCTGGGCATTTCTTTCCAACGCTTTTCGACAGTCTGATGAGAAAGGTTGGCGAAAGCTCGATGGTCAAACGATTCACAAGACAGATAAACTTTTCACGTGCAAGCGATGCCATATTGCTCAATACTGCTCGCTGACCTGTCAAAAATCCGATTGGAAAGTCCATAAAGCACATTGCAAACCAAGTGAAGTAGTCTATGAGCGAGAAAAACTCCAGAAAACCGTGAAACAATTTTTCAATACAGAGCTCTATAAAACATTTGCTCCTACCATGATGCTTGCTAACACCTTAGTAAGATCGTGTTATGCTCGATTTTATCTCCTCTCGGAAAACGCAGTTAACTTTGAAAACCATACAGATAGCCAGTTTCATCCTCTGATAGAAAATGCTATGTATGTCCAAAAAACCTCTAAATTCTGGACACACAATAGAGCCTATTCCATGAGTAGACTAAATGAATCTATAGCTATGAGATTAGGTTTTTCCAACTTGGTACAAAGAATGCATTTTTTAAAAAACAAAACAGAGTCATTCATTGTCCAAGTAGAATTGAAAAAAAATTCAAAGACAATTCAACCGGTTTGATGCCTCCTCAATTGGCTACATCTACAATACCTGTCGCCAATCTTTTTTATACCATTTGTATACGCGAATCCGATCCTTTGCCCTCCACTCAGGAAGGATGGATCACTCCGAATGAGCAGCTCAAAAAATTGCGCGCTCCTATTATCGACCCCCTATGTGAATGGTTATCTCTTGTTCTAGCTGATCTCGTTCGCCAATATATAGGCGAACATCCTATTTTAACAGATTGGCATAATGCATTACAAAAAATCGACCCTTCAAAAACAATTCCCCCCTTACCCGAAAATTTCCGTGCCCTTGTCGAGGAGGAATGTCCCTTTTGGCCTAATCAAAAGATCCGCGACACCCATTTTTTGACTCTGGTTCCAAAAAGAAATGGCATTCAAGACATTGGTTATTGGTGACAAAAAAAATGATACCAAAAAGTTCAGATAAATATATTCACCACCAGGTTGAAGAGTTAGCACGAATCAATCAAGACAAGAACACAAATTATGTAGTCCCCAATCTCTGTAGCCTTGTTGCAGCAATATCTTTTAATTTTTTTCCTTCAAAGGAAAAACTCATTGAAATCCCTGAAGAAGAAAGCCCTTGCACTTGGACGCAAAGCGATGTGAATAATAATAAACGCTTTATGGCGATGGGATATCCACCAATAAACACTGAAAAAGACGTTGCTGACAGCTTGAAAACCTATCCTGATGATGTAAGCGTTTGCAAACACCCCTATTTCGGCATTGCAGCCACGCGTAAACTCTGAATCTAAAAAAGATTCAGAACAACATTCACAGCTGCAGAGCTTGTTCAGCCAGATTTGAATCGATCTCTACTTGAACAAGCTATTTACCGAGAAGGTTTCTTTCGCGAAAAAGACATCGGCTGTTACCTTCCCATCGCAGCTGTATAAAGAACGATCCGATTTTGGGTATCAGGTAAAGAAACTTGTTTTTCATGGATTCACTAAAAAGATTTGTTGCTAAGGAGTGTAGCAGATTTCCTTCAGTCTATGCAAAGGAGTGATCAAACCTTAGTTCTGAAAAGAGCAAAAAGCGACAATTTTTGGATCAAATACTTCAGAACCCGCAAATGAGAGCTATAACATTCTCATTTGCAAATAAATAACAGCATCAAAAAAACGGACTTTAAGAACCGTCCAGGGGAATGGGGGCGGGCGGACTCGAACCGCCGAACTCCGAAGAGGGGAGATTTACAGTCTAATGGAGATCAACAAAATCCAGCAATTAATAATACCTATCAATCTAAAAATGAAGAGTTTACATAATCCTATTTGTTGATAATTCTAGCTGAAAAATGACTCAAATAACTAATTACTGTCCCATCAGTGTCCCATAGCGCAGAAAAATTCATGGCGATTATATACCCGAAGAGGTATAATTTATGAAAAACCGAGTTTCAAATGTGAAAAAAGTGATATGGGTAGGGTCTAGTTACGAAGATTTCATGGAATTCCCCCCACCGGTCTGCAATGCGGTAGGATACGCCCTCTACCATGCCCAGTTAGGGCAAATGCACTTCCATACCAAAGTGCTTAGCGGGATGGGGAGCGCAGGGGTTCTAGAGATCCGAGAAAATGACTCAAGCGGCACCTACAGGGTCATGTATACCGTGGAGATGGCAGATATCGTATTTGTACTGCATGCCTTTCAGAAAAAATCAAAGATCGGAAAGGCCACGCCAAAACAAGAAATGGAATTACTAAAAAACCGGTTAAGAGACGCAAAAGCCTTATATAAAGATATGACAGAGGGGAAGAAGAAATGAAATCTAAGAAACTCAAAAAAAGGCGCCTCGGAGACATCGAATACACAGAAGGCTCCGACAACATTTTTGACGACATCGGAATCCCCAACCCCGAAGAAGCGCTGGCTAAAGCTAGTATTGCAATGAAGATCCATGACATTATTCGAAAAAAGAAGCTGACCCAGACTAAAGCCGCAAAAATTCTAAAGATTAGCCAGCCCAAGATCTCTTTACTCCTTCGCGGCTACCTAACTGACTTTTCCTTGGAACGGTTACTCCGTTTTTTAAATGACCTTGGGCAAGATGTTTATATTTCGATTGTGCCCGCCTCCCACTCAGGACATGGCCATACGAGAATTGGGGACTCCCCTTCAACTACGCGGATTGCTGCGCTTGGAAAGTAAGTCTCTCTTTTTTTCTATAATCATCATTATATGACGGTTCAAAAGATTCAAATGAAATGGAGAAGGAAGTCTATTCCTGTTTGGCTCAGCGTGGAATCCCCCTTTTCTTCATCTCTCGCGTTGTGAGGAACAAGAACAAGCACTCATGCCGTGAAATTCCCACCTTGAGCAGGCCATAACCAGGAGTTTCTTATTCAGGACGGAAGCGCTCGTTATCCGAGTTGAGGAGGAAGCTCCTCCCCCGGAAAAATTGCAATAAACAACCTCTTTAAAGGCTCTTAGATCGACGATCGCAAACGAGTTGCTCTTCTTGGCGCGCAATCCTAACAAGTCCTGCTGTGTATTACAGGATGCAATAAAATAGATTAGAAAACTTCCAAATCAAGAACATCCAATCTCCCATCACCATTGAGATCCGTCGCATTTAAAGTAGCTCTGGCTTCGTGAATCTCATAGAGTAATTTCAAATATTTACCTGCAACCAGTCTAGGAAGCTCGTCCTTGCGATCCACTCCATACCATTCGTAAATTCCTTTGCTCCCCTTCGAAGAATTACACAAGCGACAAGCCCAAACACCATTTTCAGCTGTATCAGGCCCGTTCTTTGAACGAGGGATGAGATGATCCCATGAAAGGTTTTCTGTTGAACGACAATATTCGCAGCATCGTTCTTCTCCAGACATCTGCATTTTTAATTCACGCAATATCACGCTCATCTTTATCTCTCCGGAAGAGAGCATTTTCATCCTGTTCATGACGAATTTATAACCAGGAATAGCAGCAGATGATGCAATAATTTTTGCGTACTGATAAAAGATCAGATCTTTAATAGTTTTAACTGCATGGGGAGGCATTTAATCGTGCTCTCTTTTTCAATTCGGTAAGGCTGTAATTTGACATTCCACAATCTTTAATCCTCTTTGAAGCGAAAGCTTAACTTTATCACCAGGATGAATATTCATATGATGTTGAATCAAGCCTTCATCCTGAATATCATAATCATCAACACCTAAAAGAATGTCCCCGATCTTTACTCCATTCTTTCCTGCATCACTATTCAAATGAAATCCTGAGACAATCAGATTATCTAATCGGATACCCAACTGAGAGGGTGTGTAAATCCAAACAGAAAATACGCCCCAGGGACGGTCAACCGTCGAAATACTGGGCCCACGAGAATATCCATGTGCCTGCCCATTGCCATATCCTCCTCGGGTTCCATAACTAGAACTCGCTTCGGCTTGGTAGCTCGAATAGCCTGGTGAGTAGATTGTTTTGGAATCAACACCAGAATTTTCTGATAAAATGAAATTCCCCCCTATTTCTGCTGCCTTTTCCTTCGCCTCCTTGACAAGATCATCAAAACCAGCAAAACCATTCCCATTTGTAGAAATTTTCCCTATGCGAAAGGCTGATTTTTGGGGTTTTTGAGTAAGAAACTCAACTGTATCTTTATCTTTTTTTGCCACAGTGAGTACGCTAATTTCTTTCACAAAAGATGAATGCACTGAAGCGCAAGAAGTTCCAATCAATCCAAACAAAGACAATCCAATAAATCTCTTGTATTTTACGATTCCCATAAACTTTCGTTCCTTATTCCAGCAGAAATTAAATAATATGATGTATTTTCGTATATTTATTACATTAAATCAAATAAAATTATTAAACTATTTTTTAGATAATTTTTTAATAAATCACAGATATATATGTATATTAAAAAATATCGTTGTTAAAGAGATTAATTACAGAAGACTAATTTGTATGATTGTATCTATGATAAACAACAAACAGACATGAGGATGTTATGTATTTTTTTAACATAAAAGAATCAGATTGTATTCCTGTTAATTATGATGGTTTAAAAAGTCAGAATGTTTTTGGATCACAAGTTGCACAACAGTCACCAACTTCAACCAAACCTCTCAGCAGAGCTGGGCAGAGAAGGTTGAGAACTGAGGTTGTTAGCGGTCCCTTTATCCGAGCGGTCCCTGATACTCTTGTTGAGGCTTTGGTAAAATATGGAAACAATCCGGATGGGATTCCAGCTCTTCACGCAGCAATAAAATCTAAGGATGAAAACGCAGTTAAATTGCTTTTGGATTGGGGTGCCGATCCTAATGCGAAAGCTCCTAGAGGATGGGGTACGGGGTGTGATGAGATTCCAACTTCGGCTTTAGACTTTGCCGCCGCTTTCGCAAATCCAAATCTAGTTAATTTGCTTATTGATCGAGGCGCAGTCATAAATCCTCCGGGAAATGAAATTACGCCTCTTATGTGCGCAGCAAAGTTCAACAATTCTGAAAACATTCTCTGCCTCGTCCAAAGAGGTGCCGATCTTTATCTGGAAAGAGCCTACCAATGGAATGCACTCCATATTGCCGTTGTATACGATTCAACTAAGGCTATTGAAACTTTAATTTCCCTTGGGATTTCTCCAAATATCGCAAATATCGACGGAATGACTCCTTTGATGCAAGGATGTTATTTATTTCGTGTAAATCCTTCTTTATTAACGATGGAAACTCTTCTTCGTATGGGAGCAAACCCAAATCTAAAGAGACCGGATGGAAAAAGTCCCTTACATTTTTTAGTTACAAATTTAATTGAAGAACCATTGCATTGTTTACAGCTAGCCGAGATTTTAATTAGATATAAGGCCGACATCAACGCTCGAGATTTAAATGGGAAAACACCTTTATTTTATGTCAGTGATCCTGTCATACAGGCCTGGTTAATTAAGAACGGAGCAACTTTATGACTGTTCAAATGGACAAAGTCCAGGAAAACAAAAGCGTATTGAATTATGCAGATGGAGAAAAAATCCCATAAAAAACGAAAGGCGAGAGCTAGGTAAAAGTAAAGAAGATCAAAAAGACATTGCCATCCTAGAAGAAATAAGTCAGTCTAAAACGTGAAGTAATCTCGAGCTTTCAGGAACAGATGGTAGACTATATTCAGAGTCGTTAAAGCTCCAACTAATAGAAGCACCCAAACACTAGCCAGAAGAGGTTTGGGCCAGACTTGAGTCGGAAACACGTTAATTGGTTTCACTGCCCCATCATCATGCTTAATTTCACCATGAATATTCCGCCAGCTTTCAGGTGGATATAAATATGAAATAGTTACCTGTCCTCGCACGAAATTCGGAAACTCTATGACTTTAAGGCCATTATCCAAATTTCTTTGCTCCCATACAATACCTGGAGGGTTCACATTGAAATCATACAGCGTCATATGTGCCACTTGTAAATTCTTCGCCGAGACTTTTCCCTTGTTTACAATAACTAAACTGTGAGTAGCAATTTCCGTATCCTTAACTCTAAATTGCCCTACCTGCCCTAAATAACAGACTACTCGTGCCCTTCTCTGAGACCAAAGAGCAATCTTTACCGAAATAAAATTAGAAATGGCCAAAGAAAGAATCCAGCCAAAGAATGTCATCAAATCTTTTAACATAATTGGGGGCGGGCGGACTCGAACCGCCGAACTCCGAAGAGGGGAGATTTACAGTCTCCTGCAATTGCCACTATGCGACACCCCCAAAAGGGAAAACAATGCTGGCGAAAGGAATTGAACCCTCAACCATCCGATTACAAGTCGGGCGCTCTACCAATTGAGCTACACCAGCAAAAGGAAATACTCTATCAATTTTCGTCTTTGCGCTCAATCTTTTCTGATTGCGCAGGTGCCGTCTGAGGCTCTACAGGCGGCATAGGCTTCTTCGGCGTTTCAGCCAGGCGCGCTTGAAAAAGCGATGTCAAATTAGCCGCTTTCCGAATCTGCGGAGAGCTTTCTGGATCAACTTTGGTCGCCATAAAACGACCTCCGATCATCTTGCTCTCGCAGCATTTTTTGAACTTCTTACCCGAGCCGCAAGGGCAAGGGTCGTTGCGTCCTGTTTTCTTCATCTGCCGATTCTACTTAAAATTGAATGACTTCAATATTAACATAACAGCTCGAAAAATGTCCATTGATATTGACCTCCGTATAGACTAAGCTTTCTCCAAAAAGAGAGAAAAATGGACATTGGACTACCGATTGCACGCCCCCCTTGGAGCGCCCTAGGCAAGGAGCTGGAAAGCTGCATCAGAAAGGCCCTTTTTGATTTTTCCATGCTTGATGCGGATATTAAAAAAATTTCTATTGCCTTGAGCGGGGGGAAAGATTCTCTTGCGCTTTTGTTCTTACTTCACTCGATTCGAGGGCGCGGGTTTCCCCTTTTTGAAATCAATGCGATCCATGTGGGCGGAGAATTTTCTTGCGGCGCAGGAATCGATGAGGGGTTTCTCGGGGCGATCTGCCAAGAGCTAAAGGTCAATTTTATCCGCTGCACTTCCACCCAAAAACGGGAAGAGCTCGAATGCTATCGCTGCTCCAGAGAGCGGCGTCGGCTAATTTTCGAGGCGGCAAAAGCTGCAGGCGCGCCAACGGTTGCATTTGGACATCACCGCGACGACAGCGCACAGACTCTTTTGCTCAATTTACTTCATAAGGCAGAGTTTGCTGCGAATTTGCCCAAAGTGCATATGCGCGATTATGGAGTGACGATTATCCGGCCGCTGATCTATGTACCTGAAGAGCACTTGCGCACCTTTGCAAAACAGTATGGATTTGCCCGGATCACTTGCCAATGCCCCGTCGGACAAAATTCAAAGCGAAAAGTGGTCGATCAAATCTTAAAAGATTTGGAAATCCATTTTCCTCATGTGCGGAATAATTTGGCTAAAGCTGGCCTATTG
>JAZKAZ010000147.1:8033-11678 GCA_040388845.1 Chlamydiota bacterium
TTCCTTAATTTTTTTCCTAAAACTGCTTGAGGTTATTCGACATAAAGGCTATTTTTGGATCCATTATGGAACATACATTTGCTTACGCTATTCTTGAATTAAGCACTTTTTTTGGCTATTTTGCCATTTTGCTCCTCATTGCCTTTCTCTCGTACAGAAAGCAAAAATCGGATGCCGATTTTATCTTAGGCAACCGCTCCCTGAACTTCTGGCTGACTGCCCTCTCTGCCCATGCAAGCGATATGAGCAGTTGGCTATTTTTGGCGTATCCGGCCCTGATCTTTACAACGGGACTCTTCTCCGCTTGGGCAGCTATCGGATTGACCGTATTTATGTTTTTGAATTGGCAATTTGTGGCGCCTCGGATTCGGACATTGACAGAGCAGTTGGGAAGTTTGACTTTAAGCTCCTATTTTGAGGCGAGATTTGGAGATACTTCCGGCGGCCTTCGCCTCATTTCCGCCTTCATGTCTGTCCTTTTTTTTACTTTTTATATTTCATCGGGATTGCTAGGGCTGGGAATTTTAGTTGAATCTCTCTTTGGGCTCAGCTACTACCTCGGGATATCGATCGGACTCTTGATTGTCGTGATCTATGTCTTCATGGGAGGCTACCGGACAGTTGCCTGGATTGATTTGTTCCAAGGCTTTTTTCTTTTAGGGGTGATTGTTTTCATCCCCGTCTACTTATTGATGCAATTTGGCGGACTGCAGCCTGTGATGGCAGCTGTTGCGAAAAAAAATCTCTCTACCTCTCTTTTTCCCGATTTTTCGGCGGTGACACTCTTTGGAATTGTTATGACCGCTTTGGAGTGGGGACTTGGGTATTTTGGTCAGCCTCATATCCTCACAAAATTCATGGGAATCCGGCGTGTGAGCGATATGCACAAAGCCAAATATGTGGGCATTAGCTGGCAGGCAACCGCCCTCACCGCTGCCACCTTGGTCGGCTTGCTCGGCATCTACCTTTTCCCAGAAGGATTGGTCGATCCCCAGCATTTAATTCTGAAAATTGTGAAAACGACCTTAGCCCCCTTCTTCGCAGGCCTTGTCCTTTGCGCAGTTTTAGCAGCGACCACCAATGTAATGGCAGCTCAAATCCTTGTAGTTGCCTCTAATTTATCAGAGGATTTTTACAAACAGCTCTTCAGAAAAAATGCCTCTCACTACGAACTTCTTTGGGTCTCGCGCCTAAGCGTTATCTTCATCTCAATTGTCGGCTTTTCCATTGCTTTTTTTAGAACTTCAACCATCTATGCTCTCGTGCTCTATTCCTGGTCTGGACTTGGGGCCGCTTTTGGACCTTTATTGCTTCTCTCCCTCTATCTTAAAAAAATCAATAAATATGGCGCTTTTGCAGGCATTTTAGTTGGGGGCATCACTGCTGCTATTTGGCCTTATTTCAACACCTTGTACAAATGGGACATCCCCTCTGTGGTCGCAGGCTTTGTCTTTAGCACAATTGCCATCCAATTGGTCTCTTACCTTGCTCGGAAACGGCTGGGATTGCCCGTTGAGCCTTGAAAGTAAGAGTCCAATCAGGAATAATTGAACTTTAGCCTTAGGATAAAAAAAATGACGCAGCGCCCCTTCCTTCTAATCACTAACGATGATGGCATCCATGCACCTGGGATTAAGCATCTTTGGCAAGCCGTTCATGAGTATGCAGACGTTGCTATTGTGGCTCCCCAGACTGAAAAATCAGGGTGCGGCCTTTCCATTACTTGGGCAAAACCGCTCCGAATCCAACCGGTTGCCTGGGAACTGAATACCCCAGCGTGGTATTTAAACGGAACGCCTGCCGACTGCGTTAAAATGGCTTTGAGCGTTATCCTAAAAAGAAAGCCCGATCTCATTATCTCTGGGATCAATCGGGGCTCTAATTCGGGGCGTACCGTCCTTTATAGCGGCACAATCGGAGGCGTGATTGAAGGCGCATTAAAAAATATTCCAGGGATTGCCTTTTCTTTCTCCGATTTTGAAGCTCCCCCTGTCTCTGCCACAAAAAAATATATTTATCCCTTAATTCGCCATTTTCTGGAAAATCCACTCCCCGCCGGAACTTTTTTGAATGTCAACTTTCCTTGCAATGCGAAAGATGGAATCAAAGGCCTCCGGATGGCAAAACAAGGCAAAGGCTACTGGATTGAATCCCCTGAGCAAAGGATCCATCCAGAAGGACTCCCCTATTATTGGCTGGGCGGCAAATGGAACGCCTCTGCAGAAGAAGATCCTGAAAGCGATGTCGCTCTTCTTGAAGAGGGATATATCGCAGCCGTTCCGATTCACATCCTGCAACTGACGGATTTTGCAGCTTTTCAAAAGCAAAAATTGCTAGTGGAAAAAGCATTTGAGCCCACAGCTTCAGAGATCCTTAAGGGATTGTGAAAGAATAAACTGGACCATTTACCGGCCTTAGAGCGGCTCAGATTTAAACGATCGAGACGAGAGCCATATTGCTGCAATATGGCCGAGGAGCGATCGTTTAAAGATGGGTTGCTATAATGGCCGGTAAATGGTCCAGTTTATTCTTTCACAACCCCTAACCCTTAAAATTTGCGGACTGCTTCTGACTGGGCGCTCTCGATCAATTCCCTTCCACCGGGGATTTCATAGATGCGCGCCATCTCTACAAAAAGCTCCTCACCTGAGATCGAGGGCAAAAAAGTCTCATTTATATCGGGATTTTTCTTTGAGAACTCCCTTACTTTGATCAATAGACCAGCCAGTTTGTTGAATTTTTTTTTGAGCTTAGGAAGGGCCTTTTGCAAGTCTTCGGTTGTTTCGATTTTTTGAAGCTCAACTGCCAATTTATGCGTCTCTGATTCTCCTTCATATCGTAAATCTCTCAATGAGGAGGGGGCGCAGCCTGCAAGAAGGATCAATAATCCAAGAAGAATCTTCATTTTTCTTTAGCCCCTAAAGACTCAAATGAAACATTGAGGATTGGATATCTTTCCCAATCCGGATCGTCATAATGCCACCATTCGCTAGGAAAAGAAAGAAAACCCTCAGATTCCATTGCGCTTTTCAAAAAATTTCTGTTTTGAATCGCCTCTACCTGCGCTCCTTGGTAGTCATGATGCGCACTCTCCGTGAAGTCATCAAATGAAGTCGGCATCAGAAGTTCCTCCCCCCTCCGATCTACTAAAGTGAGATCGACTGCTGCGCCTCGATTGTGTTTTGAGCCTACCAAAGGATCTGCCACATACTGCGGATCTGGCAAAACAGACCAAAATATTTTTTGAACAGAAAGAGGCCGATATCCATCAAAAACTTTCAATCCAAATCCTCTTATTTCCAAACTCCGCTGAACCCGATCGAGACGCTCTGCGGTCCTCCTTTGCAAGTAACACCTGGCGCTGCTATAGACGGTTCGAGCCGCAAAATTATGAGGCGTCGCATAGCGGATATCGAGAATGACCCCTGGGCTTATTTTCTTTAGTTCGACTAAATCCGTTCTGTACATAGAGACAAGTTATACCCGATTTTACTCTTTTTCTTGAGAAAAATCTCCTTGCTCGAGTATGATGGACGTTCGTTTTAGTGATGCATCCTGTTCATCTCTTTAGATGCTTGGGTTTCACTATTAAGGGCGTATAGCTCAGTTGGTAGAGCGCCTGTCTTACACACAGGTGGTCATAGG
>JAZKAZ010000148.1:0-415 GCA_040388845.1 Chlamydiota bacterium
ACCCAGCGATTGCCACTGCAACCGATGGCCACGACTTTCTCGTAAAGGCCTCGCAAGTGGTGGATGGATCTGTGAAATATGAGGTCCTCAACGAATTTACTGAAAATATTCTCCTCGAATTTTCTTTGATTGTCGGCATCATTCATATTTCGCTCTCCTTTCTTCGCTATCTCAATCGGAATTGGGCAGGGATCGCTTGGATCAGCTTCATGGTCGGCGGTTATTTGTTTTTCCCCTCGATGCTTCACGCGACGACGATTGTCAATTTTATGGGGTGGATTCCCAAGCCTCTTGCCTATGCAATCGGACAGCAGCTCCTTTATGGCGGCCTCGTGGGAGTTTTGGTTCTCTCGTTGATCCAAAAAAGACGGATTGGGGCCTCACTTGTGGAATTGACCAATGCGATCCAAGTCTT
>JAZKAZ010000148.1:425-5243 GCA_040388845.1 Chlamydiota bacterium
TGCCGACGTTCTTTCTTACCTTCGCCTCTATGCGCTTGCGCTTGCAGGCATGATTATGGCAAGCACCTTCAATGACATGGGCTTAAGACTTGGTCTTGCCACTGGATTTGTGATTATTTTAATCGGACATATCGTCAATTTGGGGCTTTGTATCCAGGCAGGCGTGATTCACGGCCTCCGCCTCAACTTTCTCGAATGGTACCACTATAGTTTTGAAGGAGGGGGACGCGCTTTCAACCCTCTTCGATTACGCAAAGTTAAATAGGAGTTTTATGGATATCGACATGATTGGACCCGCGATTGTGATGGGTCTTGGATGCCTAGGCAGCTCGATTGGCTGTGGAATTGCCGGAATGGCCTCGCACGGCGTAATGTCGCGCGTGGAAGAAGGGCACGGAAAGTTCATCGCGCTTTCTGCGATTCCCTCTTCCCAGTCGATTTACGGCTTTATTCTCATGATTGTGATGAAAAACGCGATCAAGGGAGGCAGTTTAAGTGGGATTGCCGGCATTGGAATTGGTTTATTTGTAGGACTTGCGATCATGACTTCTTCCATTTTCCAAGGAAAATGCGCAGTCACTGCCATTCAGGCATCCGCCAAGCAGCCAGCTATCTACGGCAAAACGATTGCAGCTTTAGGAATTGTTGAGTCATTCGCTCTCTTCGCGTTTGTCTTTGCTTTGCTGCTGATGTAATTGAGAGTCCAGGCTGGAGTTTTTCGAAACTCCAGTTATGGGTAAATTTCTCTCAATCTGGGCAGTAAGCCCGGCAGCACGAACCGTTGCCGCCAGTGAAAAGAACAATAGCGGTCAGCACTCCCACTGCATCTGCAAAACCTTCTGATATAAGGTTTTGGTTACGTAAATAAACAAAACCGCCAATCAGCGCACCTATCCCCAAATAACAAATACAACCCAAAACTAGGAAACCTACAGAATGTACTTTACATGTACGGGCATCTGATTTTGTATTGATTGGAGCCACTTCAAGAGTTTTTGGGTCATTGGCTACATGAATGGTGAGCTGACCCTGATTTGAGGGAGGATTGATGAATGGTTTAGGCGGCAGCTGAGGATAAAGTGGTCGATATACTGTTGCTCATTTCAATAACTCCTTTTTCATTGGGCGGGGATTCTAATATTTTTTATGAATTTAGTGCAAGAAGTGGGTCTGTCGCCACCAAAGGGACTGCGTTCTCTGGACTTCTGTTTTTTGCATCAACAAAAAAACAAATGGTTATTTTGTGTGCACTAAAATTTCTGAGGATGGAAAATTAAATTTTAGCCAGGCAAACAATCATTAGGATTCAAAAGGACTCCTTTAAGTCCTTTTGCGGAGTTTGAGGCAGCGCCTCAATGGTTCTAAGTCCTCCAGCCTTCTTTTAAAAGGGGGATGGCAAAGTTGAGAAACGAGTCGGCATCGCCAGACTGCGAGGTGAGCACCGCGTTTCGATGCATAAGCAATGAGGGATTTGCTTTAAAGAGAAAGCCGAGCAGCTGTTTGAGCTTGCCCAGCCTTGATTTTTGCGGCATTTCAGAAGGGATCTCTCTGAGATAGACGTCGAGATACCGCTTGAGATCTTCCCATTGGGGCAGATACGGAACGCCTGAGAAGTGGGCTCGGACTTGGTGGAAGATGAAAGGATTTATAATACTGCCGCGTCCGATCATTAGGGCGTCGCACTGGGTGATCCTTAGCATTTCGAGGGCATTTGCAACGGTTAAAATATCTCCATTTCCTACGAGCGGGATTTTGAGGATGGATTTGGCCTCGGCAATTAAGTCCCACCTGGCAGGAGGGATGTATCCATCTGCTTTGGTTCTTGGATGAAGCGTGATATAGCGAACGCCGCTTGCCTCTGCTGCCTTTAGGTTTTCTTTAAAGAGAGAGATGTCGTCGTAACCTGAGCGCATTTTTAATGTGACAGGAATGGAGACGGCATCCACCATCGCCTTTGCAATTTCATAGAGAAACATCGGGTCTTTGAGCAAACTTGAACCGGCGCCTTTACCTGTGACCGTATTGGAGGGGCATCCGCAGTTTAAATCGATGCGCGGGGCGCCTCGCGCCTCAATTTCTTGGGCCATTGCCGCCATTAGATCGGGATCGGAGCCCATGAGTTGGGCGGCCAATGGAATCGGGGCAATTTCATCTGGAGTGTACGCTGTAGCAATGCCCTTGATACACGCATTTTTGGGGACTCGGAGAAAATCTCTGACCGCCTCGTCAAATCCGCCGACTGCACCCATCGCTTTCCGGAAAGATTCATCCCCAACCCCTTCCATAGGGGCCAGAATTAAAAAAGGACAGCCGTGAGAATCTTTCGGAAGAAGGTTCATAGGAGAGGTAAGTTAACATAGATTCGGATTCCAGACGAGCCTTTTGGCAGGCCTGAGTTGAAATTATTTATATACTTATTGGCAGGAAAGTTCTGCTTCTCTCCTATTTTGTTGTAAAGTCTATGTGAGTTTAAGTTGCTTGTTTTAAGATAGATACGTATTTATCAGAAAAATTTTCTCAAGAAGTTGATTCAAAAAAACATCAACTTAGGTATAATCAAGGCGTTTTCACCTCTTTATTCGGATATGCTTAGATTAAGCTATAGTAAAAAGGTGGAAAAAAGAAATCATAGTATCTCTAATAAGAAATTTTTAGAGATCAAAACAGAAAAATAGGGAAGTACACGTGTTTAAGAAAAAAGGCAAAATCAAGTTTTTCAACTCACAAAAAGGCTTTGGATTCATTACACCTGATGATGGTGGCAAGGAACTCTTTGTTCATGTCAACAACGTAAAAGGTGGCGCTCAGTCTTTACGTGAAGGGCAGTCAGTAGAATTTGTAGAAGGTCCAGGACGCAAAGGTCCAGAAGCTACAGAAGTTACTGTTCTGTAATACGCCTTTTGGTTGAATTCACGTAGGGGGTTACCCCCCCGGCATCTTTGCCTCGCGCAAGATGCCGGTTACCCCAGTAGTTAGAGAAGTTCATTCAGTTGATCTTTTCTAGCTCTTGTGGGTTTCACCGAAGAATGGTGATGAGTGGAGGGCTTTTATGTTCTCCGCTCTTTCAATTTATACCCCTCTCTTGCCTTTCGTTTTCGAATTAAAGTCGATCCAAAGGTGGACACTTTAAATTCATAAGGAAAGCAACATGTCATTTGAAACTCTCGGGCTATCAGACGAACTCCTCCGCGCAGTCAGCGAAGAAGGTTACAGCACGCCCACACCCGTTCAGCAGCAGGCAATTCCCATTATCTTAGAAGGGAGCGACCTCCTGGCAGGCTCGCAGACTGGAACTGGAAAAACAGCTGGATTTACCCTTCCTCTCTTGCAGCGCTTGATCACCACAAAACGAAGAGGACGCACGGAAATATCGATCCGGGCGCTGATCCTAACGCCTACCCGCGAGCTCGCAGCTCAAGTAGGGGAGAGCGTAACGACTTATGGAAAATACCTAAAACTGCGCTCGACGATTGTCTTTGGCGGAGTCAATATCAATCCTCAGATTCACGCCTTAAAAGGTGGAGTGGATATCGTCATTGCAACGCCCGGCAGACTGTTGGATCTCGTCTCTCAAAGAAAGCTCGACCTCTCTGCGGTAGAAATTCTCGTGCTCGATGAAGCGGACCGGATGTTGGATATGGGTTTTATCCACGATATCCGAAAGATTCTGGCTCTTCTGCCAAAAGATCGGCAAAATCTTCTCTTTTCTGCCACTTTTTCCGATGAAATCAGAAAATTGGGATCAAGCCTCTTGAAATCCCCCAAAATGATTGAAGTGACGCCCCGCAACACAGCAGTCGAAAGCGTGTCGCAAGTGATCCATCCGGTAGACAGCAAGAAAAAACGAGCGCTCCTCTCTTTTCTCATCACCTCTGGAAATTGGAAACAGGTTTTAGTATTTAGCCGCACCAAACATGGCGCCAATCGACTCGCTCAAGCATTGACAGACGATGGAATTTCAGCAAGCGCTATCCACGGCAATAAAAGCCAATCGGCCCGTACAAAGGCGCTGGCAGATTTCAAGCAAGGAACCGTCCGGGTGTTAGTAGCAACCGATATCGCCGCCCGCGGCTTGGATATCGACGAATTACCCCATGTAGTCAACTTCGATTTGCCGAACGTCCCTGAAGACTACGTGCATCGAATTGGCCGTACTGGAAGAGCAGGCAAAGAAGGGGCAGCGGTGTCTCTCGTATGCATCGACGAGCATCAACTTCTCAAAGATATCGAGCGATTACTAAAACGGGACATCCCAAAAGTGATCATTCCAGGCTTCGAGCCAGATCCTTCGATCAAGGCAGAGCCCATCATCAATGGCAGATCCAATCAGAGCGGCTCCCAGCGGGGAGGTCAGAGAGGACCTTCTGCTCCCAATTCTCATGGCACGCATCGAAATGGGGGAAAGCAAAGCCATTGGAAAACTCCAGGCGCCAACCGCGGTAGATAGATAGACGGCTCTCTTCTGAAAATTTGCCGAGAGTTATTTCGGTATTTGTGAAGACAGAGCCGATCATCAAAAGGATTCTAATTCACCTCAGGAACAGCAGGAACCATTTTTTTTAAATCAGGTATTTTAAACCCTTTAGGAAAGTCCTCTTTGAGAGCAGGGACCCATGTTTGGCTTCTGCCAAAAAACAAGAGTTTTCCTCGGACAATTAAATTCTCCTCGTCTCTCCATACTTCAGCCCTATAGACATTTCCTTTTTCGGGATCGAGGATTTTTCCATTGTAGCTCGAGCCGCCGCTCTCCAGATACCAGATGATATCCAAGCCGCAATAAAAAGGGTTTCCCACCACTCCTGGAGCTCGTCCTCTGGG
>JAZKAZ010000149.1:0-3495 GCA_040388845.1 Chlamydiota bacterium
ACGCTCTCTTCCCATTTGGGGATTGCATTCACTGAAATCGGAGATGAGCATCTATCTGCTACGATGCCAATCGACGCACGAACCTGTCAACCGATGGGAATTATGCATGGCGGGGCGTCTGCTGCCCTTGCAGAAACGGTTGCGTCTGCAGCCGCAAACTACTGCATTGACCCAACACAAAAAATTTGCGTAGGCCTGGATCTCAATATCAATCACATCCGCGCTGTCCATTCAGGAATAGTTACAGCGGTAGCGCATCCTTTGCACCTAGGAAAAACAACACATGTTTGGGAAATCAAGATCTATAATGAAGAGAAACAGCTGATTTCAGCTGCAAGACTCACATTGGCAGCAATCGAGAAAAAAGAGAGAATTTAATTAGAATAACCTGCGGGAGAGACTCCCGCAGGGAACTTTCCCGAGATTAACGGTTGTAGAATCCGCCACGGTCGCTGCGAGATTCACGGCGCTCGCCGCGATCATTGCCACGCTCATTACCGCGCTCACCACCACCCCACTCACGACGTGGAGGACGGAAATCGCTGCCGCCGCCACCAGGGCCGCCAGCTGGACGCTCACGACGCTCAGCGCCGCCGCCCATTGGACGATCGCGCTGCTCAGTGCGTGCCCAATCGATTACTAAAGCTTTGCCTTGGAATGGCTGACCATTCAGCGCATCTTTTGCTTTGCCAGCAGAATCCGCTGATTCCATGCGTACAAATGCAAATCCGCGTGATCTGCCAGAAAAACGGTCCATAACGATTTTGACTTCCTGTACTTCGCCGTAGGTGCCGAAGAGTTCGCGCACTTGATCTTCGCTTGCATCGAAGTTAAGATTACCTACATACAGTTTTTGATTTTGTTGATTCATTCACTTATCTCCAAAGATAAAAAGGGACCCTAAAAGTCAATGTGCTACGGCCAAATTTTTGAGGAACTGTTCTTCGAAATTTTAAGACCAAGACAAGAATCAGGGCTAAAGTTCTGTTAATCTAAAAGGACGCCAGCCAATGCCAGCGATGCTCTTAGGCCTTTGATCTTACCCGACCCCTTCAATGAAGTCAAACAGGATTTTGATTCCTTATCAGAGACAAATAGCCCCTTTTTTATTCATTCAGAAAAATTCAGCCTAGCTTCACACAAGATACTTACAACAAATGGCTTACATTTTCAATAATTAGAAACAAAAACATTCATAATACTACTGAAAATCGACATCTAACTGAAAAACTGATTTAATAGACTTATGAGCCTATCAAAAGAGAAGCAAGAAGCGTTGGCCGGTCGCATGGAAAGGCTGGGAATCAAAGAGGATGATCTGATTGAAAAATTCATTCTCGGCTCCGGAAGCGGAGGCCAAAAGATCAATAAAACCTCCTCGTGCGTCTATTTAAAACATATTCCCACCGCGATGGAAGTGAAATGCCAGAGCGTAAGGTCCCGCGAACTCAACCGCTATTACGCGAGAAAAGAGCTTTGCGACCGACTGGAGGAGATCCTTTTTAAAGAAAAAAGCAATCGTCAAAAAGAAATTGAGAAAATCCGCCGTCAAAAACAGCGCAGATCCCGGCGCTCAAAAGAGAAAATGCTGGCCGGAAAAAGGTTGCAGTCTGAAAAGAAAGACCTCCGCCGCCCTCCCTCTGGGGAATAACCCCTTGCTCTCCATCCCTTCCTACTCTATACTATTGGGAAACAAATGATTTAACTATTTAATTTGCATGGAATATACACTCCCCTCTCCGATGAGCGCGCTCGAGGCGCTCCGCAATATGTACCCTGACAGCTCGCGGAGAACCCTCCAGACTTGGCTTAAAAGAGGCCGTTTTTTGGTGGAGGGCAAGCGCTTAACGCGGGAAAACGAATCCCTCCCTGCTGGAATCATTATTCATTCAGCAGAGACGTTCCAGACTCCCAAGGTGCCGGGTTTGAAAATTATCCATGAGGACCGCTATTTCATCGTTATCGACAAGCCGGTGGGGCTTTTAAGCGTCCCCTTAGACGATGGAAAGCCGAAGCGCGATGCGCTTGGGCTGCTCCGCCAGCATTATGACTCCACTCAAATTTTTGCTGTGCATCGGATCGATCGAGAGACCTCAGGCGTTCTTCTTTTTGCCCGAGGCAAAGAGTCTGAAGACCGGTTTAAGGAAATGTTCGAGCATCATGATTTAGAGCGCGAATATTTTGCCATTGTCGAGGGCAGAGTAAAAGATTCCCAGGGCACTTGGCAAAACAATCTACTCGAACTTCCCTCCCTGCATGTCGTTGAATCTCCCGAGGGCAAGCATGCGATCACCCATTTTCACGTCGTCCGAAGGTCTCCTAAATACACTTATTTAAGGCTTCTTCTCGAAACAGGGCGCAAACATCAGATCCGCGTCCAATGTCAAATGGCAGGCCATCCCGTCCTCGGCGATCAGAGGTATGGGGCGATTGAAAATCCGATGAAGCGACTTTGCTTGCACGCCTGCAAGCTCGGATTTAAAAACCCATTTACCGGCAAACTCCACACTTTCACCTCTCCGCTTCCCCCCGTTTTCCAGGTTCTCGGGGCGAAAAGCTGACACTTGATATAAATTATATCTTTATTTATTTCCAAAGAAATGTTTAACTGCCATCTCCTTATTTAACCCAGGAGTTCGTTATGGCTGCTATACCTCCCGCACAACAACCCTTAGTAGTTGCTAGTCAACAATCATTGCACTCGGTGAGTTCATCATCGAGTTCGGCGAGCGCATCACGACATGCGAAGAGCTCATCATGCTCTCGAGAAAAAGTGACTCAAGCGGCTTTAAGAGCCTTATCCTTCCTCTGCTTACTTGCCGCTGGAGTTGTGATCGGCCTCGTCATCACTCATGTTCTAGCATCGGTGCACATCTTAAGCGCGCTCGCTCTTTTATGGGTGGCTGGAGGCGCCGAGAAAAAACGGGCCCAGACTCATGATTTAAAAGATCCCGCGGTATTGGAAGCCCTGAAAAAACAA
The DNA here is from genome assembly GCA_040388845.1 of Chlamydiota bacterium. Lineage (GTDB taxonomy): Bacteria > Chlamydiota > Chlamydiia > Chlamydiales > SM23-39 > JAZKAZ01. Next base: position 2,981 of record JAZKAZ010000149.1, read on the forward strand.
TTACCGCAGGCAAATTTCCATCAGATTTATAGCAACTTCGATCTGAAAAAAATCTTAGAATTGGGACTCATCACTCCCGCAGACCTTTCCTACAAAGCTTTGGTCTATTTATCTAGAAACAAATGCTACCCAAAGTCTTCGGACCAGAAAAAAATGCTGGATAAAATGATTGAAGCCCAAGTCATCTCTCCTGCCACTCGGCAAGCCTTTGAAAATCAAGACCAAGATTATTTTCAACGGACGATTGGAGCCATTGGAGCCCCGGATCAAGATCCATTTGCGCGCCTATTTCGTTATCAAAATGAGGTCAATAAACATGATGCCCTCCTAGAGTTCTCTTCTATTGCTTGATCTGCGTCTATCAAATTTAAAGACGGGACTTTAGGTCCCGTCTTATCACTCTCCTTGTTGATTTCACCCCATTCGTCTTATAATCACGAGTATCCCTTCAGGAGTACTCTTCGTGGATTTCAGCCAATTCGTTAATCACTTTATCGCCCTACTGGTAATTTCTA
>JAZKAZ010000149.1:3505-4343 GCA_040388845.1 Chlamydiota bacterium
AATCCTCTCTCTGCGCTACCAGCTGTTTTAAGAATCACCCGCCATCAATCTTTAAGCGAAAAAAGGCATACGGGACTCACGACTGCTTTTGCAGTTGGGGTCATTCTTCTCGTAGTCACTTGGGTGGGAACTCCGCTTCTGATGATCTTAGGAATCCATCTAGCCGCTTTCCAAGTAGCCGGCGGCTTCGTTCTCTTCATGATGTCGATTTCTATGTTGAATGCAGAAGAGAGCTCCATCAAACAATCTCCGGAAGAGCTGAAAGAAAGGCGGGGAGATGCAGGAGCCATAGTTCCCCTTGCAATTCCCATCATTGCAGGACCTGGAGCCATTAGCACTGTCATTGTCAGCGTGAATGAATTTCCGGGACTTCTCAACCAGACAATCATTAGCATCTCTGCCATCTTAGTTGCCCTCGTCATGGGAGCCCTTCTCTACTTTGCCGCAAACTTAGAAAAAATTCTCGGACAAGCGGGAATCAATATCATCAACCGGATCGGCGGACTGATCTTGGCGGCAATTGCCGTTCAAACCCTTGCGGTCGGCATGATGGGACTTTTTCCCTTTCTCGCAGTACCGCATACTTAAAAAAGAGGATAAAATGGATAGGGATGAAGAATGGAAAAAACGTCTTTCCCCCGAAAGCTACCAGGTTTGCCGTCTCAAAGGCACTGAAAGGGCCTTTGCCGGAAAATACTGGGATTGCCATGAAAAAGGGACTTATCAGTGCATCGCCTGCGGACAGCCCCTCTTCAGCTCGGACGATAAGTTCGATTCAGGCACTGGCTGGCCGAGTTTTACCCAACCAAAATCAAAAACTTGTGTCACTACCCATCCT
>JAZKAZ010000150.1:0-3686 GCA_040388845.1 Chlamydiota bacterium
CTCGAGTAGGCATCAGAAATTGCATCGTCGTTAACCCGTGCTCAGAGGTCACAAGCGAGCGCATTTCCCCTTTTCTTCGAGAAAGGTCGTCGATGACGGTTCCAGAGTAGTTTTCTGGGACTTCCACATGGACCCGTTCCATCGGTTCCATGAGGACTCCATCGACTTCTTTCGTGATGACTTTGGGTTTGGAGATCGCAACCTCGTACCCTTCTCTTCGCATCGTCTCGATGAGAACTGCCAAATGAAGCTCTCCTCGTCCACATACGCGGATCGCGTCGTCTCTGCCGGGAATCTCTTCGATTTTCAAAGAGATGTTGGCCCGCTTTTCTTTCATCAGTCGCTCGCGCAGCTTGTTCATCGTGACATGTTTTCCGTCTTTGCCGACAAAGGGGCTGGTATTTACGAGAAACTCAACAGAAACGGTAGGCTCGCCGAGAGTAATCGGCGGGAGTTGCACCTGTTGGTCCGGGGTGCAAAGAGTATCGCCAATGTCAATTTCAGGAATGCCTGAAAGACTGACGATATCGCCTGCGCCCGCCTTTTCAATTTCGATTCTTTTCAAACCGAGGTGGCCCTCTACTTTTACGATCCGATGGGTGGTTCGATTCCCATTGCGATCGACTCTGATAACTGTATCGCCTTTAGTGATTTTACCCTCTAAGATGCGGCCGCAGGCTTGGCGTCCGACGTAGTCGTCATAGCTCAAGGTGGCTGCCTGCATGAGAAAGGGGAGCTCAAGGCTTCCTGGAGGTGGGGGGGCTGCTTTTAGAATCAGATCAAAGAGGGGGGTGAGATCTTTTGGCGCGTCGCCGACTTTTTCGATCGCATAGCCGTTAAATCCCGATGCATAGATGTAGGGGAAGTCAAGCTGCTGATCATTTGCGCCAAGCTCTAGGAAGAGATCGAAGGTGAGATTGAGCGCTTGATCGGGGTGTGCATGGGGACGGTCAATTTTGTTTAAAACGACAATCGGTCGCAGTCCCATTTTCAGTGCCTGAGAGAGGACGAACCTTGTTTGCGGCATCGGTCCTTCTTGCGCATCGATGAGGAGAAGCACGCAATTGACCATTCCGAGCACTCTTTCTACTTCGCCTGAAAAATCAGCATGGCCAGGGGTGTCGATGATGTTGATTTTAAAGTCTTTATAGTAAACGCAGGTATGTTTTGCGAAAATGGTGATCCCTCGTTCCCGCTCCTGATCGAAACTATCCATCGCCCGTTCGGGAACTTTTTCATTCTCCCGGAAAATATTCGATTGTTTGAGGAGGTTGTCTAGGAGTGTGGTTTTGCCATGGTCAATGTGAGCGATAATCGCAATGTTGCGGATTTTTTCCGGATCCCATACGATTTCATGAGGTTTTTTTTCTGGTTCAGTCGTCACGATTTTTCGGGGTTAAAAAATTAAGGTATGTTAGTTGTGTATAGCTTAATGGATAAACTATTTAATTTCTAGAGAGAAATCCTTGCCTAAAAGCTAAAAAATGGCTTATGCTCTCTTTCGAGAGAGAGGCCCGAGTACTGTGGAGACCCATTTGGACGAAGAAGATGTTGAAGAAAAAGTGCAAGGGTCGCCCCTTCTAGAGTCCAAAATTGGCCGGATCGATGATTTATTGAAAGAAAAACTTGAAAGAGCCTTTCATAAGCAAACCTCCAAAGTTCGCCTCCATGATATTGCGAAAATCGCCTGTGAGCACTCCCCAATTGACTTAGGCCATGCTGCCTCTCATCTCCCCCCAAATGTCCGTCCCGTTCTCTATGAGAACCTGCCCAGCAGGGATGCCAAGATTAAATTCCTCGTCAATACCGATAGCGATACCCGTCTTTTTCTGTTTCGTCAATTCGATGATCTGGAGCTAAAGAAAATTTTTGAAAGAATGCCGACCGACGAAGCTGTCTGGCTCATCGAGGATATGCCGGAGCGTAGATTCCGCAGGCTCATGGAGCTGATCGATTCGAAAAAAGCGAACCGGATCCGCGAGCTGAAGAAGCATGACCGGAAAAGTGCGGGGCGTCTCATGACCTCGGAGTTCTTTGCCTTTACGATGGATATGACGATTGGAGAGGCGGCAAGCTACATTCGGGACAATCCGCGGATCGATTTTACGAAAGGAATTTTTATTCTCAACCATGCTGGAGAGCTTCAAGGGTTTGTTCCGGCGCGCAATATGATGATCAATCCTCCTCCCACTCCCTTGAGACAGGTCATGCGGCCGGTCCTTCATAAGGTGGCGGTCGATGCAACGCGAGAAGAGGTGATCGACATTGTGGAGCGCTATAAAATTTCTTCTTTGCCTGTGGTGGATATCGATAACTATTTGATCGGCGTGATTGCCCATGAGAATGTGGTCGAGGCTATGGAAGATTTGGCAGATGAAACAATTGCTCGCATGGCAGGTATGAATGAAAAATTTACTTCCCACGATCCAATTTTACGCCGTTTTCTGACCCGGGCGCCGTGGCTTTTTGTCACGCTCCTTGCCGGCCTGATCAATGTCGGAGTCATGTCCTCTTTTCAGAAACACGAGGGGGGCGTTTTGACATTTGCCTTGTTCTTTGTCCCTCTCATCACGGGTATGTCGGGCAATATTGGCCTGCAGTGCAGTACAGTGCTTATCCGGATGATGGCAATCGGCGGCCTTTCAGTCGGCAGCCGCAAGGAAACCATTACAAAAGAACTCTGCAGCGGTCTCTTCACGGGGGCGATTTTTGGGGTCGGGGCAGGACTCATTATTTATCTTCTCGATTGGATCAGCGGAGGCGCTCTTGGATCGGCCACGCCGGTCGCAATTTCCGCAATCGTTACAATTGGCTTGATCGGAGGGTGTTTTGCAGGGACTTTACTCGGAGTTTTTTCACCTCTTTTCTTCGTCCGCATCGGAGTCGATCCGGCGATCTCAGCAGGGCCGATTGTGACAGCATTCAACGACTTTCTATCGATGACGATCTATTTTGTGATTGCTTGGGGAATGAGCGCTCTATTTTTGTAGAAAACAAAGCAAAGATGGGCAAGAGCGGGGCTTTGCCCCGGACCCCACCAAAGGACTAAAGTCCTCTGGACTCCTATAAAAATTAAGGAGCGGTAGTTTTATTGATTCGCACTTGGACGTAATTTTTTAGCATGATCCCGGTCTCAACGATCTGAATTCCACAACTCAATAGGAGGATTCCTTCGCTGCATTTATCTTTCCCATGGATGAGACCCGCATGCTTTAAAACGGAGAGCGCAGTGCCAGTAATTGCGATGCTAGCTGCTGCGATGATCGCAATATTGGCAATAGAGTCTTTGATACAGGGCCTATTGAAAAAGGACTGTTTTGAGGATGCATTTAACCGGCTGCAAAGAGAGCAGACTCTTGAACTTAAATCTGTACACGATTTCCATACATTGGAGCCGGGATGTGCAAATCCAAGGGCGAAAAGTTCTGCCAGGGAAATCCAGGTCGACTGAAGAGCGAGTTTCAATCTGGGAAGTTCAGTTTCGTTAAATTTTTTAGTTGCTTGAAATCTCTCTATATCCGTCTTTAGCTCAGCGATTGTTTTCTTAGTGCTGCCGATTTCATGTAAGATTTCTTTGATTGTAGCTTGATTTTTAACTGGCTTGGTAAGTTCGTTCTTTAATTGAGATTTATATATAGCCAGTACTCGCTCTTTTGCCGATATTAAAGTATTTTTCGATTCAATTA
>JAZKAZ010000150.1:3696-5264 GCA_040388845.1 Chlamydiota bacterium
CAAATTGGAACTTGATCCACTATTTATTTTAGTTGGGCAAGGGCCCAACCTACATTTCTTAAATTAGTATTGTAATTGGCGTAGTTAATATTGTTTTAACAATATAATCGACAATATTTACAAGGGTTAGGGTAACAAATGCCTTATTTTGATTTAAAATTTTAGTGAGTTTTTTCTGGTTATCCGATTTTTTGTAAAGTTTATACCCGCACATCCCTACAATCTTGCAGGCTACAAAGAGAGGCTGGAGTGTTTTTGCGCGACTAAATAATATTTTAATCGTCTCGGTTGTGCCAATATTTTGTGCTGTAAAATCTTTAGTGATAGATGGGGTTTGATTTCCGATCAGAGGCGTTTCATTGAATCGAGATCCCGCGTGGGCCTCTCCAGAAAGAAGGAGTGTATCTGATTCGGAAAAGTAGTTCCAGATATCAGAAAGAGTTAAATAATTTTCGTTAGTATTTGTAATTCCTGTCATGCTTGATATTATACAGTTTTCTCGGGTTTAATTTCAGTTAATTTATCAAAATGTTTTTTAGTTAATTGTAAAAAATTTAAGCTTGAGATTTTTCATTTGAATTTTTGACTAAAATTAGCTATAGTCCAGACCGGAGCTATCTACATGAAATCTCGGACGCCTCGAAACTTCAATGGGATTGAAAACCCAGGGAAAAAAATTGAAGATCTTCTGCCGGAGATCTTGAGCGAGATTCGGCGAAAAGCCAAAGATCCGCGGGAAGAAATTTTTCAGTTTTGGTTTGAACTGATGGGTGAAAAAATGGCGCCAATGACAGAACCTCTTTCAATCTACGATGGGGTCTTGACCGTGAAGATAAAAAGCTCTACTCTGTATAGTTTGCTTTGCCAACATGAAAAGCCGCGTCTTTTGAAGCGGCTCAATGAAAAATTTTCGATTCGAAATATTCTGTTTCGGGTTGGATAGGGAAAAGAGAAAAGGCATGACGACGATGACAAATGAGAAAGAATACGATGCAAGTTCGATCACTGTTTTGGAAGGACTCCAAGCGGTGCGCGAGCGGCCGGGGATGTATATCGGCGATACGCATACAAACGGATTGCATCAGCTGGTCTACGAAGTAGTCGACAATAGCATCGACGAGGCAATGGCTGGTTACTGTTCCCAAATTTTAGTTACGTTGCACCCAGACGGGGGCGTCACTATCGAAGATGACGGCCGGGGGATTCCTGTTGAAAGGCATGAAAAAGAATCGGTAAAACAGGGGCGGGAAGTCACTGCCCTCGAAGTCGTCATGACAATTCTTCATGCAGGAGGCAAGTTTGACAAGGGGACTTACAAGGTCTCTGGCGGTCTCCATGGAGTCGGAGTTTCTTGCGTCAATGCTCTTTCTAAAAAGCTCGTTGCAACTGTCTATAAAAATGGACATGTCTATGAAATGACCTTTGAGCGAGGCAAGCCTGTAGGTCCCTTAAAAAAACTGGGGACGACGGCAAAACGGGGAACGAAGATTGAATTTTGGGCAGACGACACCATTTTTTCAGTCACGCAATACGATTATGATATCTTGCTCAAGCGCCTTCGGGAATTG
>JAZKAZ010000151.1:0-9321 GCA_040388845.1 Chlamydiota bacterium
AATGGTGTTTATTTCAACGATCTTAAGTCCGGTTATTTGGGCCTTTGATGCTTTGGCAAGACTCATTCACCGCGCCATCGGGAAAGATCAGTCAGTACCCCTCTTTCTCTCACGGGAAGAGGTGAAAATGGCTTTTCAAGATCGAGAGGAGGGGGAAGATGAATTCAATGCGATCTTAAACCGGATCTTCCAGCTAAAAAATTTGACTGCTTCTCAGCTGATGATGCCTCTATCCAAGGTTCAAATGATTCCTCTTGCGACAACGCTTGGCGAAATGCGGACAGCAGCTCTAGAAAATTACAGTCCCATGATCCCCATTTACCACCGTTCTCCCCACAATATTGTCGCAATCGCTCATTTACGCGATCTGCTTCGAATGGACGATAAAAGACGGGTTTTTGAACAAGCGCGCTCTCCATGGTTTGTGACACGGGATACTTCCGTGCTCCAAATTCTCGAGCAATTTCGGCGCAACAATCAAAGCGTTGCCGTGATTCTCGATTCTTCGGGACAAGCTTGCGGAATTTTAACTCTCGATCTGATTTTAGAGGGGATTTTTGGAGAGGAAGAGAGCGTCATAGACGGGCCTCAAATCCAAACTCCGCTCTACGTGGAAAGGACTCTGCCCGGAGAGATGCCTATCCAAGAGTTCAACCAGCAGTTTGAAGCTCAGCTTCCGCATGGCGAAGATCAGACAACCCTCAGCGATCTGATTATTTCTCAGCTGGATCATCCGCCGATCAAAGGGGAAACCGTCCAAATTGATCTTTTTGAGTTTACTGTAGAAGAGCCCACTTTACGCGGCGTAAAGACTCTGTCTGTCCGCTCCAATGCCTAAGAGTCTGCCCTGAACTAAAAATTTTGCAGACAGACTCTAAGTTCCTGGCTTTTATCTCACTTGAAATGTAAAATCCCATTCCTTTTTTAACCCTAACGAGATTTTTTATGACAACTACTATGGCAATTTTGACAGAGTATAAATCGAATACACTTCCAGAAATTTTGGCACTTAGATTCCCTACGAGTGATAAAGGACGATTTGTTTTTCCAAATAAAATCGTCTTAACTTTTACGGACGAAAAAACGTCTGCTTTATTTGCAGAAACATTTGAAAAATCAGCGGGGTCGCATGTTATTTTTGACCGGATGGATAAGATCGCTAACAGCAAGTTGTATGAAGTCAGTTTTCGTACTAGAATGCAATTTGTTGAACATCAAGCGATCAATTCAGCCCTCGATATTCTCAAGAGCACCTATGGCAAAGACACGATTGACGCTCTTATGCTTCCAAATGCAAATTGAGGATAGTCTATAGAAAATTCTCCCGAAAGGGAGAATTTTCTCATTAAAAAAAGCTGGAAAAACCCATATACAAACAAATTGTGTTTGGGTTACTCTTCCTTTCCCCTTTGAGGCGAAATGACCCGAGCCGCAGCTTCTACGCTTAAATCTCCCAAAAGACCTTCCGATTTCAGAAAAAATTCAGCGCTTGGATTCATCAATACGATTGAAAGCACATGGAAGGGCCATGAGCAATTTGCCATGTGGCTGATTCATCAAATCTCTCCAAAAACAGTTGTGGATCTCGGATTTGACCGAGGCCTTTCGACGATTGCCTTCGCCTATCAGAATAAAGGCAATGTTTTCGGAATTGATTGGTTTGAGGAAGGAAATTATGCGATCAAAAGTTTTGCCCTCGACGATGCTTTCTGCAATATTACAAACGCCCTTCGATTCAATTATGTAAAAAATATCCACTTGATTATTGGCCCATTTCGAGATGTCTCTAAAACCTGGAATCGGAAAATCGATATTCTCCACATCGATTGGGCCCATACTTATAAATCGGTGAAGCAACATTATGAAAATTGGACTCGATATTTGCAGCCAAATGGGGTTGTTTTGATCCACGATGTGACAGCGTATCCCGATGAAGTCGGCAGATTTTTCAGAGAAGTCCCTCTCTCAAAAGCCTTTTTCCCAAATGCAGAGGGGTTAGGAATCTTGACAGCGAACCAATCGCTGTTGGATCAGATCAAGCTCAAATTCCCAGAAGTTGTGTGCGGATAATCAACGATCACGAATTGAGTGGTCGGGCGAAGGACTCGAGTTTAGGCTTGTTCTCCGCATCGAGGACAACTTCGCCGGAGCGGCCTTTGATGAGCTGCTCGATTTTTTGCTCGGCAGAAGTCAGCTGGCTGCCGCAAATCCGGAGCAGTTTTTCCGCCTCTTCATAGAGCTTGAGCGACTCTTCAAGGGGCGTTTTGCCCGAGTTCATCCGTTCGAGAATTTGTTCTAGCCGCTCAAAGGCTTTTTCAAAAGAGAGAGTTTCTTGCGTCATTTTCATCTATTTGGTTGACCGTCGCATGAGCACGGCCATCGTGCAAAAGGGCGGTGAAGGGTTGATTGGGCTGAAGGTCTTTCGAAGAAAGGATAACCGAATTGTCTTTTTCAGAAAAGAGAATGGCATATCCCTTTTTAAGCAGATTTTGGGGGTGGAGCGAGCGGAGATGGTCCTCTAGTCTGCGAAGGCGCTCTTTCTTTGTCCGAATCAGCGGATCCATGATTGCCTGGATGCGCAAGGGATAAAGATTCAATCTCTGTTTGAGATTCCCGATTTGAGCAGATGGTTTGAGAGCGCCTAACTGCCTGCGAAAAGAGTCTAGCCGAGAAAGGCGCACCTGTTGGCATCTTAAAAATGCTTCATGCATGTCGGATTTCATCCCATCGAGCTGCTGGATCGGCTGGCCAAGAAGCGTATAAGGGGAACTCAGGAAGGGATGTTTTTGGAGAGCTCCCAAACGGTGTTTCGACTGGCTGATTTGTTGAGAGACCCGTTGCCTGCAAAGGTGGCCTGCCCCTTCTAAAAATTTGAGCAGATTTGCCTTTTCGCAGATCGCAATTTCAGCAGCAGCTGATGGTGTTGGAGCAATTACGTCTGCCACCCAATCGGCAATGGTCGTATCTGTCTCATGGCCGACTGCTGAGATGATGGGGATGCGCGATTCAAAAATGGCGCGAGCTACAATTTCTTCGTTGAAGGCCCAGAGATCCTCGATGCTTCCGCCGCCTCTGCCTACGATCAAAACATCGGCAAGCTCATATTTATTGAAATCAGAAATTGCCTGCGCAATCTCTTCTGCGGCTCCCTCTCCTTGCACTTTAACAGGATTGAGGATTAGGTGGACGCCTCCAAAGCGCCGCGTTAAAACATGGGTAATATCCTGGATCACAGCTCCAGTTGGACTTGTGACGACGCCGATTCGCATCGGAAATTTGGGAAGTTTTTTTTTGTATTGGGGATCAAACCATCCTCTGGCCTGCAAGAGTTCTTTGCGCTGCTGCAATTTCAAAAGAAGCTCACCCACTCCCAAAAATTGCAGTTCGCGGATCACGATTTGATATTGCCCGCGCGGGGCATAAAGGCTCACTTCTCCCTTAGCAAATACCTGATCTCCGTCTTTTGGCATCCGAGAAAGCGATGCGGCGCTTGCCCGGAAAAGAGCTGCTGAAATTTGGGAGCCGCTATCTTTTAAGCTAAAATAAAGGTGTCCAGAGGCTTGCAATTTGAAATTGCTGATTTCGCCTTGAAGAGTGATCCCGCGGAAATTGGGCTCAAGAAGCGACTTGATTGCGAAGGTAAGCTCTGAAACAGTATAAATTTTAGCAGTCATAAAGAAGAGTCTACTAAATTGGCGATTCAATTGCAAAAATTTAAGAGGCTATATTTCAAGCTTGCCAAAACTCTTTGAGATAGAGTATTCTTATGGAAAAAAATTGAGACCTTAATGGCGAAAAAATTCTTTGTCGTAGGCAATTGGAAAATGTATAAGACGGCGCGAGAGGCTACGGACTATATCGAGCGGCTCATTCCAAAAATCGAAGGCTCTGAGGTAAATATTTTCTTGGCCGTCCCTTTCACCTCCATTGCAGCGGCTGCCCAATATGCTAAAGATACCAACATTACCATTGGCGCCCAAAACATGAACGATGCGCGCGAAGGGGCTTTCACGGGCGAAATTGCAGCTCTCATGCTCAAAGAGGCGGGAGCGGCTTTTGTGATGATTGGCCACTCAGAGAGACGCCATGTTTTTGGAGAAACCAATCCTTTGATCCATATGAAAGTGCTGAGGGCGCTCCAAGATGACTTAAAATGTATTCTTTGCGTTGGAGAGACTTTAAAACAGAGAGAGCAAGGGACAACGGAAGAAGTTTTGAAAACCCAAATTTTCACCGCCTGCGAGGGGATATCAAAAGAGGACGCGAGTCATTTGATGATCGCCTACGAGCCTGTTTGGGCCATTGGCACGGGGAAAACAGCGACCCCCAAGCTCATTCAAGAAGCTCATGCCTTTTGCAGAAAATGCCTTGCGGAAATTTTTGGAAAAAGTAGAGCTGCCTCAATCCCACTCCTGTATGGAGGCTCTGTAAAGCCTGAAAATATTGGGGAAATCGGAGCTGAAAATGATGTGGATGGTGCGCTTGTCGGAGGGGCCTCGCTGGATCCTGAGACCTTTGCCCAGTTGGTTCAAAATTGTGCCATTCAAAAAAAGAAACCTAAGACTTCCCGTCCACCCCTGAAAAAAACCACTGCCGCTGCTCCGAAAAAGAAAACTGCCGGCGCAAAGCGCCAGAAAGGAAAAAAAGAATGACCATCCTGTTTTATTTATTTCTCTTTTTATTTTTATTTGCCGCCCTTCTCCTCTGCTTTGTCATTCTGATCCAAGAATCGAAAAGTTTGGGATTGGGAGCCTCATTTGGAGGCGACAATAGCGATTCGCTTTTCGGCACGTCGACTGCTGAAGTGCTGAAGCAATTCACCGCCTATTTAGCAGGGGCGTTTCTCATTACGTGCCTGGTATTATCCCTTTGGAGCTCTTCTTTAGGACGCAGTTCTGTTCCAGTTGCCCCTTCACCCATTGAACAAACGAATTCTGAAGAAGTGCAATGAAGCTAGCCATTCGCTATTTTGGACATCCAGATTTGCGCATGAAGGCAAAACCGGTTCCCGAGATCAATGAGGAAATCCGGAAGATTGTTAGCGATATGCTCGAAACAATGCTTTCCATGGACAATTGTATTGGTTTTGCTGGACCTCAGCTCGGCATTCCCTACCGAATTTTTGTGATTCGAGAAGAGAAAATGGGATCTGATAACCAATACTATCTCGGAGATCCCGAGGTGATCATCAACCCGGTCCTCTCAGCCCCCTCCAAGGAACTTTTTGTTATGCAGGAGGGATGCATGTCTTTGCCGGGTCTCCATATCGAAGTGGTACGTCCCGGGAAAGTCCATATTTCCTATCAAACTCTGGATGGAAGGACTGTGGAAGAAGATGTCATCGATTTCCGGGCGCGGATGATGATGCATGAGAATGACCATCTCAATGGTACCCTAACCATCGATCGGATGGATCCCAAAGAGCGGAAGAAGATCGAGCCTCTTTTGCGCGAGATGAAAGAAAAGTATAACTCTTAATAACATCAATGTTTTGCAATAAAAAACTATTTGCATCCTATGCATTATTCGCATAAAATGTTCCCGCATGTCTATAATAACGGCTCCTAGTTGCATTTCAGCTCATTGCAGGTTAACGTCTTGTATTCTTGCAGCCCCCCTCAAATCCCTTTATGCTCTTTTCCTAAAGGCGCTTGGGTTGCTATTAAATTTTTTAGGAGCAAAATCTGCGGGAGCAGCTTGTCGTTTCCGAGCCGTTCAGATTGAAAATCGGTGTGAGAGTCTTTACCGAGGTCTTTGGCTCTATGGACGCAGATTTCTTTGTTTTAGCGACTGCCATGGAAGAGCTTTTTCGGCCGATTTACAAAAATATCAGGCAACGGGATATTGCCGGGGCGGTTGTTATGCGGCAATCGATCAATTTTTTCGAAATCCCCAAATTCCTCTTACTCAGCTGGTTCAACCCTATGAAGAGGGAGTTCCGGATCACGTCGCCCGTTTACACGACTCAGGAGCTCTTCCGCCAGGTATCTCCGAAGAGTTGTTATCGATTACCCACATAACTGCAGGGGACTGGAAAGCCATTCCCACTTTGGAGACGCTTCCTCCCGGAGTTTATACGTTTTTACTGGGTTTTTCCCAAGATCTGAATACGCCTCTTTTGGCTCATCGGATCGCTTTTTTTAAGGGCCAAGAGACATTCCTCTTCGATCTCAGTGATGGCCTTGCCTCCTGGAGATCGGATGATTGGGTTCCTCTTTTGGACAAAATCGCAGTAGATATCCAAAAATCAAATGAATCTGGCTCATTTTTTACGGCTATGTGGTATCGCCACCAACAAGCATAATAGTTATATTTTTTCAGTTTTCATAAGTAACTGATTTTCGCGAGCTTAATTACTGTTTGTTTAATAATTGATATTTAATAGTTATTTAATGTATAATCTTATTAAATTAACTCAAAGTAATATGATAGATACAACAATAAACTATCAGATCCTCGATAACTCCCAGCTTTTGCTGGGCACTCCTCGACTTTCTTTTTCTCAAAAAAGAAAGGCTCGGAACCATCTATTTGCTCATAAGCGGCGCTAAGCCGTACCCATAATTCCAAAAAAATACCCCAAATTTTAAATAAAATAAGTAAAAACTAATTTACAATTGGATTTTTGTTATGAGCCTTATAAATATAAATACTACATTAAGTTGCTCTCCAATTTCGGATCAATCTGTATTAGAAGAGGATTATGGTTCCTCTCTGAGTACAAGAGTTGAGAGCGTCATGGGTTCCATCATTGGGAAAAAAGAAGAGAAGATGGCAATCGCTTTGAATAATAAGTGGGAGAGATATAATCCGATTTTGATTGGGGGAGATCTCTTTACAACGGGCTATTTAGCCTTTGAGGGAGTGCAAGCAATCGTTCCGAGTTTAGCAGCCATTGGCGCAATCTCGATTGCAACACTTGTTTGCGGCGAGATTGCAGGGGCGATCAATATTGGCGTTGCCTACCAGTCTGGAAAAGAGTGCATTCAGGCATTTAAGAACGGGGACAAGCTGCTTGGGAGCAGGCTATTTCTGGATTGCATTTTTTTGATCGGGATCGGTCTTGTGATGATTTTGGCCTCGCTTGCGCTTAAAGTCACAGCTCTTGCCGGGGTAGGCCTCTTTTTTAGCGCCAATCCTTGGTTTCTGCCGCTCTTATTTTTCATCATCACTCTGCCCCTCTTATCAGAAATTGGCATCCGAATTAAAAATATAGCGACCCATCAGGATCTAGCCTCAAAATTAAGGTTAGATGCTGTACAAAAGCATCTCACATCCCCCCAAATCAATTGGGAGCAACTATTTGCTGAATGGAACGATCCAAATGATTTAGATATCTTCAATGAATCTGATACAGAACAGCAAATCGGAGAGAAGATCAGTAGTAGAATGGAGAAATTCCAAGCGGATATGGGGGTGTCGGCTGCAGTTGAGGCCCTAAAACTCCAGCACATGCTCATGAAAAAAGACAGAAATAGAGCGCTTGAGCAATTAGAAAAAGTGAAAAAAGAAATTACCGACTGGAACAGGGCCCAATATGTGAGATTATTTCAACAATGCCTCTATATTTTTTCGTTTGTTTTAAGCATGGCGGGAATCCCTTTGAAAAGCATTGGAAATACTTTGAATGCCACCCAAGATTTCTCAATGGCTGCGGCAAACGGAATTCCGCTCTACATGGATACCTTTTGGGCATTCAAAAGAAACACGCCAATGGTTGTGCCAAAAGTGGAGCTGTGCGGGTAAGCTTTTTAGCTCGGCAGCGCCATGGCATAACTCGCTTATTTAGAAGGACTAGAAAGAAACCAGAGCTATTTAGGAATGATTGGAACATACGACCAACGATTTGCCTCAACTGCGCCAAACCCAATTGTTTCTTAATTGTTTAGAGGGTTAGTAATAATAATGCCTATTGGCCCTCCATAATCAAATAACTTGTCATCATTATTGATAAGATGTCCATTCGTTGAAGTTACAAAAGTAGATTCCACTTCAAAACCATGCTTCTGAATAACTGCTGATAAATTCTTGGTGTTATATATTCGAAGGGTGTTGATCAAAATTCTAACAGTCCCTGCTTGAATTGCCCCGATTTCCTTTTGACGGTCACTCAGCAGTTTTTTTATCGTCGGCCTAATTGAAGGATCTAATTGATTGAATTCATTATTGTTTACTTTCCATTTAGTTCCGAAATTTCTTTCATATAAATGTAAGTTTGTGTAATTACTTGAAACCTTATCGTCCGCACAAATAGCTATTGTACGATAAGGAACTGCATATGGCAAGTTGCTTTTTGCAAAATCAATAAATAAACATTGTGTGACAGCAAAAGATGTAGCATCGGGGTTTTGTTCGAATATGTGTTTATCCATTATCCAATTATATACAGAATTAGCGGTGAGTATTACTCGACCTCCCGGTTTTAGCATTTGTTTTAGAAGTTGGAAAAAATCGGTTTGTTCCTGATTGTTAAAAAAATGGATAAGATTGCGACATAAAATCAGACCAACTTTATTTGTAATTTCAGGCTTTTTTTTCAATATATCAAAACAGTTTCCTTCAACAGCTTCCAGCTTCTGTTTGATATTAAAAGGAAGAGCGGATCTTAGCTTTTGAAATACCTCCATTTCTTCAGATTCAATATCATTCATATATACTTTTTTTGCGCCGGCAAATGCCAAGAGAATCGCGTTTTCTCCACTCGCTCCGGCAATTTCTACTACGACTTCGTTCTTAGCGAGTTGCATAGCATAGGCTAATACTTCTGGATCGATCGGAAAAACAAACCCATACTTCGAAATGCGCCCAATACCCCTTTTTCCAACTTCATAACCTCTATCTACAATTTCCATAGCCGCAGATAAATGGTTCTTAGGTTCCACATAGTTAGCAAGAACATCGGGATCGGAAAGATCGACACTATAATCCGTATAGCTTTGCATGACAGAAATAATATGTTCAGGAAATTTTTGCTTAGCACCTAATGCCTCAGAAAAAATTTTAAAAACATTCTTCTTGCTTTTGATATTTTCCCCAATATTGGTATAGAAAAAAGCAGAATGGTGAGAAGGCGAAGCTTTTTGTTGCGTCTGTTGCAATTGCGTTTCAGCAATCTTGGCAACTTTTCTATCTTTAGGGACTTGCCTAGAGTAGCTTTCCGTTGGATTATTGATACGCTTTGGCTCAATTTTTGAAGTTGTCGACATGCAGCACCATTATTAAATTTTTAATTTAAAACACTATTATGCATTAAATAATCATGCAAAACAAATAAAAAAAATCTCGACTTTGTACACACTTCTTGAATGAAAATTTTGATTC
>JAZKAZ010000152.1:0-4116 GCA_040388845.1 Chlamydiota bacterium
TAGAGCACTTGGCTTCGGACCAAGGGGTTAGGGGTTCGAGTCCCTTTCGGTGCAAGTTTTTCAAATTTCATACGCTAGAAATTTTTCACTCCAGACTTCCGTCCGTGGGGCAATTTTTCGGAACTCCTTGATAATTAGGGGTCTTAATTAACCCACAATTTTTGATGTGGGTTAAATGGGTTGATTAAATGGAATTAATTGACCCATTTAACCCAATCCTGTTGCCAAAAGATGCGTTCGCGTATTGAAAATAAATGTCTACTTACCTTAAAATCAGGAAATAGATGAAGTATACCTTACTTAAATCCACGAAATAAGATAGGCAGGAATGAAAATCCCTAAAGAAGAGCTCATTGTAATCCTTTCTCAATTCAATCCTTGGTGGAGACGGGAAAGAATTCCAGACCTTCCAGAGTGGCATCGAGGGGCCTTCCATGAACTGATGCGCTGGGTAGAAAATCCACCTGTCCAAAGGGCCGTTCTTCTGTCGGGTCCGAGGCAAGTCGGGAAAACAACGCTTTTACTTCAAGCAATTCAGCAGCTCGTCGATTCGGGAGTTTCTCCAGCAAATATTCTCTATGCAACATTTGACCATCCAGTGCTTAAGCTCGCAGGCCTCGAGATGGTTTTGGAAGCCTGGAGGGAGCTTGAGCCAAAGGCGGACGGACCGGAATACTTATTTCTCGATGAGGCTCAATTCATCAAATACATAGGGACTTGGGTCAAACACCAGATCGATTTTTTTAAGATGAAGAAAATTGTTTTTACTGGATCTGCGATGCCACTCTTAAGGGCGGATCAAGAGTCGGGAGTTGGGCGTTGGCATACGATTCGCCTATCGACTCTTTCTTTTTATGAATATCTGCAGATCAAAAAAATCAATCTGCCAACCATCCCCGCAATATCGGCGATTAGTGATTTATTTCAGTGTGGATCGAATGAGTATTATCGGATGACTGAGGCGGCTGTATCTCTGATTGGGCATTTTCATGAATATTTGATTCGGGGAGGATTCCCTCAAACGGCTCTTGTCGATAGCATTACTCAATCGCAAAGATTGCTTAGGGAAGACATCATTGAAAAAGTTTTAAAGCGAGATATGACAGCTCTATTCGGAGTGCGTAGAATTCTCGAATTGGAACAGATGTTTATTTTTCTCTGCATGCATGATGGGGGATTGCAGGATATCACGACGATTTCCAAAGAATTGGGAATTGCAAAGCCGACCGTGCAAAATTTCATCGATCTGTTTGAGTCCACCTATCTCATTTATCGGCTTCCCGCTTTTGGATACGGAAAAGAAGTTTTGCGAGCAAGAAATAAGCTTTATCTCGGCGATCCGGCGATAGCTCCTGCTGTATTGATGAAAGGTAAAAAAATCCTTGAGGATGCGCAAGCCAATGCGTTGAGACGAGCGTCATAGGGCATCTCTGGTCTCATTGCGCATCTAACCAGGCGCGGTTTAGCTACTGGCGCAATCAGAAGGAAAAAGAAGTTGATTTGATTGTGGAAGTAGGGGAAGAGCTCATCCCTTTCGAGGTCAAATATCAATCTCAATCAGTTCAATCCAGGGATGTGGCGGGGCTGATTGATTTGTGCTGTCAAAAATCATCGATCCAATATGGCTACGTGCTTACAAAGACTCCTCAAGATATAGGACCTTTAGAAGAAACGTTACCTAAAAAATATATGCGGATTCCTGCATCTCTTTTTTGCTATTGGCTTGGAGCTTCGGAATTTTTGCAGAAAAATATCTTGTTCTCGAAATGAAGATTGACGTTTTTCAAAGGTTTCCCTAGCATTGCCCCCTTTTTACCAACCGGAGTGATTATGTCGGTAACCGCTGCAAAGAGAGTGGATTTTTCTTCCAGCGAGGGAGAGTTCTGTGTTGTGATAGATGGTGTTTTTTACAAAGACTTTGAGGTTGATTACATAGAAAGTTTTAATGCGATAGGGAAGCAGGTTAGGAAAATAGAAAAATCTCTGAGGGAACTAAAAAAAATAAAAAAGGCTTATTTGAGAGGGGAGCCTGTCAATCCAACAGAAAGGATTCGAGATGAACTCCTGGTACAAATAGAGAAATGCGAAAAGACTTTCTCTACGTTTAGGGAAGTTGTCCAAGAGGAGGCACTCTATTATGTAAAAAATGATCGGAATACACTAGAAGACTTAGGCGCATCAGTTGACCTGTTAAGGCCAGCTCTCAAACAGCTAAATAAAGGATTCTCCTCAAAGAGACATGTAAAACTAAGCGCCGCGAAAGATGGAGCCAACGATGAGAACTGCGATTGGAGAAGTGCCGGTATGTGGGCGTCGGCTATCACTATGGGCGCTGTCATTATTGCGATGTTTGCGGTTAGTTCTTCTTATCCTAAAACTTAAAAAAATGTTTAAACTCTTCGTTTTTAGCTCCCTTTTAGTTATTATGACCACCGCTATGACCGCCCTAGAATTTACAGTTGGCCCTTTATCCCCCGATAGATGGGAAGAGTGCCGAGATCTCCGCCTACAAGCTTTATCCGAATGTCCAGAGGCGTTTGGGATTGCAGTCGTTGATGAAGAGTTCCGTTCTGCTGAAGAATGGAAAGAGGCCTACTTTTCTCAAGGAAAGTGGTTTGTCTTTGCGCAAGTAGAGGGCAAATTGATCGGTATGTTAGGAGCGGAAGTCCCTTCCGGATCTTACATGCAGCACCAAGCGGAAATCATCCGGGCCTATGTAGCACCTCCCTTTCGAAAACAGGGCGTGATGGGAGCGATGTTTTATGAGCTGAAGAGCCAATTACAGAGAAATCCCCAGTTAGAGCAAATGATTGCTTGGGTCACGAGAAATCCAGAGACTCATATCGAGGTCATTTATGAGAAATTGGGATTTAAATACGCAGGTGTTTTACCGAATGCCGTAAAGGTGGATGGAAAACGCTATGACTGCTGTTGGCTCGTAGCTCCGTTGTAGCCAAACCCCTTTAGATTCCCTTAATCAATCCGCCATCGCAGGCAATCGCTTGTCCTGTGATATAAGAGGCTTGGACAGAGCCGAGAAAAACAGCGAGCGCAGCGAACTCATCCGGCTCGGCAAGACGTCCCATCGGAATTTGGGAGGTGAGTTTTTCTTCAGAAACTTTGAGTTCTGCCAAACGGGCCGTCCGGGTATAGCCGGGAAGAATCGCATTGGCCGTTATGTTGTAGGGTCCCACTTCCGTGCTGAGCGTCTTCATTAAGCCGATGAGACCTGAGCGCAGACCATTGGAGACGGTTAAATAGGAGATTGGCTCTTTTGCGGCAGTAGAGGTGCTGAAGAGGATCCGGCCAAATTTCTGTTTTTTCATAAGGGGAAGCGCTTCTAAAATAGATTCGATGGCGCTCAGCCAGAGCCTCCGGAATCCATCTTCCCAATCCTGTAGAGTGAGATCGGCAAAATGGCCTTTCGGAGGTCCGCCAGTATTGGTGACTAAAATATCAATTCCTCCGAGCGCCTTGGCGGCGTCTTTAACAAAGCGCCGTCCATTGCCGGGAACATCGAGATCGAAGACAAACGGGATTGCTCCGGGAATATCAATGGCTGCTTGTTTGATCCGCTTTTCATTGGTGGAGCAGATGGCAACTTTCGCCCCCTCGTCAGCGAAGCCTTTGGCAATAGCAAAGCCCAATCCGCTGGAAGATCCCTGCACAACAACGCGTTTATTTTTAAGTCCTAAGTCCATGGAAACAGAACATACATAGCGGGAGCTTTTGATAGCAAGAAATTAAGGCCAGTAAAGTTAAAATATGATTGACGTATTTTGGAGGGTTTTCTAACCTCTCCGCCTTTCAATCTTCAACCAGGAGTGATTGTGGCAATAGCTGTAAAAAGAGCGGATTTTTCTTCGAACGAGAGAAAAGATATCGTAGTGGATATTGCGGAGGATCAACAGAAGTTTGATTTCATAGGATCCTTTAATGCGCTGGGGAGAGATGTTACGAAAATAAACAGTGTCCTAATCGAAATGGACAAAAAATTGGACCTGTTTCGGAAGGGTGAGATCATTGGGTCAGTGGAGGAACTCCGGCCAGAAGTGGAGAAATGTGAAAAGGCTTTTGCTGAATTGAAGAAAAAAATTGGAATCCTAGATGAAAAAT
>JAZKAZ010000152.1:4126-12836 GCA_040388845.1 Chlamydiota bacterium
GAAGTCGTGGAGAAGAAATGGAAAGTTTTTTGTAATAAAACAGCGTGTAGGGAAATTGTTGATCTTTTTATGGTAATAAGTCCTGTTATTGTTGCTCTTTCTGGGTTAATATCTGTGTTAAGATCGAAGTCGTAAGAGGCTGACCACAAACCCAGTTTCAGTCGCTCCGATGATCATCACTTTGCAAAATAGATAGCGTTTCAAGCTCATTTTTTCTTTACGCCCCCTTAATATTTCTATGAGTAAAGTTAAAATATAATTGACGTATTTTTGGGGGGGGGCTAGCATCTCCGCCTTTCAATCTTCAACCAGGAGCGATTGTGGCAATAGCTGTAAAAAGAGCGGATATTTTGTCGAGCGAAAGAAAGTATTTTGCAGGAGATGTTGCGGATGACAATGAGGAATTTGATTGTATAAGGACTTTTAATAGGCTCGAGAGAGATGTCACGAGAATAAATAGCGTTTTAATCAAAATGAAAAAAGAATTGGACCCCTTTCGCAAAGGAGAAATCTCTGCGTTAACGAATGTCGATCGTGATGACCTTCGGTCAAAAGTGGAAAAGTGCGAAAAGGCTTTCCTTGAGTTTAGTAAAAAGGTTGAGGAGGAAGGACATATTTCTTTTTATGAGATAAATGAGAGGGCGTCGGAAGGCTTGGAAAATCGGGTTTTTAGACTAAGGAAAAATTTCGAAACACTGGATAAAAAATTCTCTTGTAAAACACCTGCGGAACTACTCACACTCGAAGCTGAAATCACATGCAAGGAAAGAAAAGACTGTTTGAAGATGGTAAGTGTAGTTGCTGTTATCGGGATTGTGGCTGTCTTACGGTCGCATTTGTAACTAGATAAAGCTTTCCTTATCCGCCCTCATAAAGGGCGGTCTCAATGCTGCATCCGCTGTGGATAAAAATTAAAATATAATTGATGTTTTTCGAGAGTTTGCCTAGCATCTTGGCCTTTTAACCTTCAACCAGGAGTGATTATGTCGATAGCTACAAAAAAGTGGTCTTCGAGCGACAATAAGAATTTTGTAATAGATATTGAGAGCCATAATAAGAGGTTTGATTTTATAGGGACCTTTAATTCTCTTGGCAGGAATGTTGTGAAAATAGAAGGCGTCCTGAAAGATACGGCAATAAAATTGAATCTCTTTCGCGAAGGGAAGCTCACTGAGCCAATGGGCATTGTTCGAGAGGAGCTTCGGCTGCAGGTAGAGAAATGTGGAAAAACATTTGATACGTTTACGGAATTCCTCGAAAAGGAGGCTCCCTATTATGAAATAACCGAGAAGGAATCATTACGCCAATTAAGAGATCGGTTTAAGTTAATGTGGCACAAGTTCGAAAGACTAGATGAAGAACTCTCCTACTCTACGTCCGAAAAATTACTCACCAACGTGTCGCTGGGATCGCTAGGTGGGGAAGCCTCCAGAATTCCGAGGATGGTTTGTTTGGCTGGTTTGGTTTGTATAATAATTCTGGGATCCCAAATAGTTCGAACTTTGCAGCCGCCCTCATAAAGGGAGGTCTCAATGCTGCATCCGCTCTTGAAAAAGATTTTCAATCTTATCCACCGGCCCGCTTTGCGGAAAATGAGAAAATTGCCGGCCAAATGCCAAAAGACAAAGTTGATTCCACTCGTCTGCAGTAAAAGTAATTCCGAGAAAAGAGGCGTCTTTCAAACAGTAGCTCTCTCCTTGGAAAAGATGGGAAGCGGGAGCTTGGCAAAGACAGCATTCATTTTGTAAAGAGAGCAGTCCCTCGTGCAACAAAAGCTTGAGTCGGAAGCTGGCGGTGAGGATTTCGGGCTCTGAAAAAAATGTAAGCTTTTTGAGATACGCGCAAAATAAATCATACAAATTTTTGGCGCTTTTGGCGGGGAGCTGTGAGCGGAGCAGGTCTTGCGCCATCAATCCTGCCTGAGTTAGGATGGGGTAAGTTTGCCGGAGCTCTAGAAGTCCATCGATCAAAGAGCCGTCTTTCAAAGTGTGGATCTCTTTTTGCCCTTTTTTGTAGACCCATTCTGCGATGCAAAACGGTGTTGTGAAAGCGGTCCAGGAGGGATTGGCCGATTTGGCAATCAGAGTGACGAGCCCTTCTTCCGGCATAAAAACTTTGAGGATTTTTTGCCGTCCCAAGTAGGGGATTGTTTGGAGAAGCACTCCCTGGCTCATTTCTTCGGTCATTCGGAAATAGGGTCTTTTTTCACAAAATCACAGCGTTGTTGCGCAATTCAATTTTAACTAACATGCGCATTATCAGTTTTTACCACAGAGAGCACAGAGCTCACAGAGACAAAGAAACGCGCGTTTTTTTGCCTTTTCTCTGTGTCCTCTGTGCTCTCTGTGGTAGATAAATTATTGGCGTTTAGAACAATATGCTGGCAGCTAATTATGCAACAACGCCAAAAATCACTATTTGCTCTGCGAGAATACGTTCTCGAATTCTCCAATAAATCGAATTGTAGGTAATCACATCCACTTTACGACCTAGGGTTTCTTCCAAGTCTGATTTTAAATCCACTAGATCAAAGAGACTTTTGTTTTTCCCCCTATATTCGATCAGAAAATCGACATCGCTCCTAGCTTTTGCGGTACCCCGGGCGAACGAACCAAATAGCGAGGCCCGTTTTACAGAGTGTTTTTTGAAAATAGGCAATGTTTTTTTCTTAATTGACGAAATGGAACACTTAGACTGTTTCTTGTCCATGAGTTAATTTTCCATTAGATCTCCTTTCTTGACAACCCCGAAATGCAAATGCTATGGCCATGTAATTATGACCTCAGCTCAGACCGAATCACCCCACACCCCTGGATTCCACCTTCGCCGAGGTGTCGCATTGATCCTCTTGGCATGGGTTTTCTTCACGGTGATGTCGCCCCTCGTCCGGCAGGTGAGCGAGCACTTGCCCATCACGGCGATCCTTTGTATGCAGGGGATCGTCGGCGCTCTTTGCGTTATGCCTTGGATGGTCAAGCATGGGAAGGAATCCTTCAAAACAAAGAGCTGGGGACTGATCCTTGTCCGGACAGGAGCTGGCCTTTTGGTCTATACGTTTCTCCTCTTGGCGATCCTGCATACCAGTCTTGTCGACGCCTATCTGCTCAGCAACGCAACTCCTCTTTTGCTGCCGATGATTGTTTGGATCTGGCGAAGAACTCCGATCGAACACATCCTTTGGCCGGGCATTTTCGTTGGATTTATCGGGATCTTGCTGATTTTGAAGCCGGGCGCTGAAATCTTGAATATCGGAGCGCTTTATGGAGTCGGAGCGGCTTTATTCGGCGCGATTGCGATGGTGGCTCTCAGGCTTTTATCCTACACCACTCGGAGTCATACCGTTCTCTTTTACTATTTTCTCCTTTCGGCGCTTGTGACTTTTCCTCTTGTGATTTGGAGCGGGAAATTTCCCTCCGGAGTCGATTGGATCAAACTTCTCTCGATCGCTTGCCTCGCAACGGTGGCCCAAGTGACGATGATCCGGGCTTTCCACCATGCGAAGCCGACGGTGCTCGGTCCCTTCAACTACGCGGCGGTGGTTTACGCAGGGGTGTTGGACTGGATCCTTTATGGAACGCAGCCCGATCTATTCGCTTGGATTGGGATTGTTTTGATCTGCTGCGGCGGCATCTGGTCGATCCGCTTCAGCTCCCCATCTGCGCCCAGTCAATCGTAACTACGCATTAAATCTGCGAAAAGCGAGTTATCTGCCTAGTTTCAACGCAAAGACGCCACGCCGCCAAGACGCAAAGTGAAAAAGAAGGTATATTTTCCAGTTTTTTTTGCGTCTGGGCGGCGTGGCGTCTTTGCGTTGAATTAGACCTCCGAGTCGGTCTGCCAAAATTTTAATGCGTCAGTTCTGAACAACTTTTGAAAAATCAGTTGGCACAGGAATCTCTTCTTTGGTAAACTAGTCTTTGTAAAATTCGGGAAGTCTATGCCAAAAACGAACAAATTTGCAAATGAAGGCTATACGATCTACGTCGTTGGCAAGCATATAGAAATTACAGACGCCATTCGGAATTATGTCTTCGAAAAGCTCTCTAAAGTAGAGCGGATTGCAGATCAGATCATCGATGTCACTGTAACGCTCGATGCGCAGAAATTGGAACAGTCTTGTTCGATTTTAATGAATTTCATCCATTTTCACATCAAGGTCAGCGCAAGTACAGACAACCTCTATTCGGCAATTGACAAAGCGATCGACCGATTGGTGAGCTTGATCCGCCGTTATAAAACCAAACTCCAATCGCATCGAAATAAGGATCTGACGACTGTTGATATCCACGTCAATATCATCCAAGCCCTGAAAGACGATGTGAAGGCAATCAATGATGAAATTGAGGCGGAAAATATTATTGCCGAGGAAGATCGGTATAAGCTTCACCAGGTGGTTGCCCGCGAGACCATGCCGCTGAAAACATTGACTCAAGACGAGGCGATCATGAAAATGGAAATCACAGATGACACTTTCTTGATTTATCGATCAGAAGAAGATCAGAAGCTCAAAGTGATTTACCGCCGCAAAGACCGCAACTATGGGCTGGTTCAGGTTCAATAGTGCGTCTTTGGGATCCGATTCGCTCCATCTGGGTGGCTGCCACTCCTGAGGAAAAAGTGCGGCAGCGGCTGCTCCATCGGATGATTTCCGAATGGGGATTTCCAAAAAGTCTGATCGGCGTAGAAAAAGATCTTGCCTCTCTTCCGTCTCGCAAGAATTTGGGAGATCCCAACCGGCGCATTGATCTCATTTGCTACGCCCCTCTCAAAGAGGGGACTTTGCCTCTTTTGCTCGTCGAGTGCAAAGCGGTAGAAATAAATGAAGCTGCAGAAAGACAGCTCTTGGGATATAATGCATTGGTCGGGGCTTTTTTTATCGCCTTGGCAAATGAGACCGAGATAAAAACAATTTGGGTTGAACAGGGACGCGTTTGTACAGCCCCTTTCCTTCCCCCCTATTCTCAGCTGATTCAATCGCTATGCTAAAGGCTCTCGAAAGGCACATCCCATCGGCCAGGCTCTTGTTAGAAGAGAAAATGGGTGCAGAGCCAGATACGTGTCTTAAAGCGGCAGATCTTTGGAGGAAATCAGCTCCCCACTCCTTTGAATTTCTATGTGTCTTTGGCCTGAGTGCGCCTCTTTACGCCCTTGCGCGCTCCTGGCTAGATGAGAATCGGGAGAGGCGCCTTGTGTTCATCGAAGAGAAGGCGTCTGTCCTTTCCTCTCTTTTGGAAGACGAGGATGCAATTCTTCTATTGAACGATCTCCGAGTAAAAATCTATTATCTCGAATCGCCTCTGCAGAGTGAATTGATTGCTAAAAAAGTAGCGTGGCAGGCGGTCTTTCGAAAGTTGGAGATTTTTTCTCTCGCAGATACATCCACCGCAGCGCAGTTTCAGGAAGAATTAAAACTTTGCCATAGGGCAGCTTTCCTGCTTCTCTCCGAGGCCTCCGATTGGGGTGTCAGTAGCTTAAGAAATGCGCGGGTAAATAGTCAAAAACCTTCCCGCTCAGGTCTTGGACTTGGAGGGAAATTCGCAGGGATTCCTGCAGTCATTGTGGGCGCAGGGCCATCGCTTGAAAAAAACGGGCGCTTTCTTCGCGAGCTCCAAGATAGAGCCCTTCTTCTTGCGGCAGGGAGCGCGCTCAATATTTTGGATATAGAGCCCCATTTTGCCGCATCGATCGATGCGGCGGCTCCCTACCGTCAGTTCAAGCTGCAAAAGAGCATGGAGATTCCCTTTTGCTATCAAAATCGGATGAACTTAGAAAATTTTTCTTTAGTCCATGGAGAGCCTCTCTTATTTCCCGATGGCAACTCGGCTGCCATCGACTGGATTCAAGGAGAGACGGGCCCATTTGATGCTGGGTGGACGGTGGGCAATTTTCTCACCCAACTGGCCGTTCTTTTTGGGTGCAATCCGATCATCTTTGTTGGGATGGATCTCTGTTATAAAAAAAGGCAAAAATACGCCCATCTCGAGACAGAGACTTCAAATGGACTCATTGAAGCAGAAAACTGGGAAGGAAAAAAAGTTTGGACTCAAGGAGATTGGTTGATGGCAGGCCAATGGACGGAGACGTTAGCTCGGCGCCATCCGGAGCGTCTCTTCATCAATGCAACAGAAGGGGGCCTTGGATTTAAAGCTCCGATTCTCCAGAAATCTCTCCAATCCCTTCTCAAGACAGATCTTTCCAAGCAGTTTGATTTAAGAGGCAAAGTGCATGCCGAGATTCAGATGCTCTCCCCTCATACCGATTGCCGCTTTGATTTATGGGATGCAAGCATGCAAAGATGCGAGCAGATTGTGGCTGATATGAAAAAATTTCAGATGCGGGATCTGGAAGCCGAAATCGTCTACCAAAAACTCTTAATGCCTCTTTGGCAAATTTGGAAACCTGTATTTGAGCGGGAACTAGATCTCGATCTCCAGCCACTTCAATTCAGTGAAAAAATGCAGCTCAATCAAATTCTTTTCTTCCAACAAGTATTGCAGGAACATCTCCATGGAGAATAACCCAATCCCCACGCAATTTTACAGCCCCTCTGGGCAAATTCTTTCAGAGAGGATTTTTCAAGGAAATCAAGTCCTGCTCACTCAGTACTATTTGAGCTCAGCTCTTTATTCCATCCAACGCTTTGCCTCCAATGTAAAGGAGGGAAAACAAGAATATTTTTATGAAGCGGGGACTCCCAAAACCATCGAAATCTACGAAGCGGGTACACTTCATGGCGAGACGCTCCTCTATTGGCCAAATGGCCAGATCAAACGCAAATGTGCATTCAAAAGAGGCGTGCGCCATGGATGGGACCAAATGTGGAGCAGTGAGGGGCATCTGATCGATGAAGGGTGTTATGAAAATGCTCAAGCCATAGGAATTCACAAACGTTTTGGAAAAGAGGGGTGCCTGATCGAGGAAATCACCTATTTGGAAGGAACTCGTTTTAATATTCGCCAGTGGGATGAGCTTGGCTCTCTTCGGTTGGATGCCGAGTGGATTGATCTAAAGACCTACAGGGAAAAAGTTTGGGATCGCTTTCAAAAAATCTGGATAGAAAAAGAGGGCTATTGGGATGGCAAAAAACTCATCTACACATGAGAGTGCTCGCGCTCTTTTCATGGAAAGATTCCCCCAGCTAGCGCTCCTCGTTCCCACCTGGGAGCCCAAAGAAACGATTGAAGAGGCGCTGCCCTTTCTGGATCCGGGCAAAGCAGAGGTATTCTATTTTTATGGCCTGGGGGCGGGCGAAGCTTATTTTCCCTTAAAAAAATGGCTCAAAGGCGATCCTGAGCGAGAACTTATTTTCCTCGAAGAAGAGCCTGGCATCATCTCCTCTTTTTTGGATCGAGCAAGGGCGGTTGAAATCCTGTCAAATCCTCAAGTATCCGTCACGCTTCTCTCTAAAAAAACTCTGGAGCTCCAGTTAGATGCCCTTGCGGAACTCTTTCCCACAAAAAGAGTCGATGTGGGAGCTCTTCCTTCGTATCAAGGGCGCCGTTTCCAAAATTTAAGGCTCAAACTTCTTCGGAAGACGACGCTCTCTCACGCGCTTCACATGGACCGGCTGCATGGATACCAGCCCTTTGAAAATTTTAT
The DNA here is from genome assembly GCA_040388845.1 of Chlamydiota bacterium. GTDB lineage: Bacteria > Chlamydiota > Chlamydiia > Chlamydiales > SM23-39 > JAZKAZ01. The sequence continues at coordinate 11,726 of JAZKAZ010000152.1, forward strand.
CCAAAATATCAAACATCTCCCTTCCTCTTTCTATGCCAATGCGCTCAAGGACTCTTTTAAAAATATTCCAGCCATCGTTTGTGGAGCCGGTCCCTCTTTGCAGCACTCTATGAAAATTTTGCGCACCTTGGAAAATAAGGCTTTGATCATCGCCGGAGGGTCGACGCTGGCTGCATTGAGCTCTCAAGGTGTTCTTCCTCACTTTGGAATGGCAATCGACCCCAACCTCGAGGAATACCGGCGGCTTAAAAATAGCTTTGCATTCGAAGTACCGCTGCTCTATTCAACTCGCGTCTTTCCTTCAATTTTCCAAACCTGCAACGGCCCTTTTGGATACATGCGAAGCGGGATCGGAGGTGTCCCAGAGCTCTGGATCGAAGAAGAGCTTGGCCTGTTGGACCCGCTGCTCGGGGAATTTCTCTCTTCTGAATCGATCTCAGTGACTGCAATTTGCGTTGCCTGGGCTCAGTTTCTAGGCTGCAATCCCATTCTTCTAAATGGCGTCGATCTCGCCTATACCGGAAAAAAACGGTACGCCTCTGGAGTGGGAGAAGACGAGGAGATTCTCTTCCGGGCAATCGATGCGGAAAAATCTGCTGCCGATCGGATCCTCAAACGAAAGGACAGAAAAGGTAACGTAGTCTATACCGCCGTCCGCTGGGTGATGGAGTCGGCCAGCCTTTCCTATTTTGCAAAAAAACACCAAGAGGTCCGTTTTATCAACACAACGGATGGGGGTATCGGATTTCGGGGGATCGATTTTCAACCTCTCTCTCAGGCAAGAGACCAATATTTGACCCAGGAATTTGACTTGAGGGGCATGGTGCATCAGCAAATTGCCCTCGCCGCTATGCCTGCAGATGCGCCACATGTAATTTCCCAAAAAATCGATGAGATGAAGCTGAGTTTAGAGCGGAGCATCGGGTTTTTACGGATTTTATCCAGAGAAGAAAAAGGATCCATCGTCTTGGCCGAAATGGAACTGAAAGAGGAAATGGCCTATCTCTATTTATTTTATGATATCCACCAAGTGCTCGATCAATCTCTCTTACGGACTTTCCGCTCTTGGGTTCCCGCTGAGTCTGTAGCCCAAAAAGAAGACCGTTTAGCA
>JAZKAZ010000152.1:12846-14532 GCA_040388845.1 Chlamydiota bacterium
AGACTTCTGGCGCTCGCCTTGAAGTATCAGGGGAAGCTAATTAGATAAAGGCAGGGCATTGCCCCGCACCCCACCAAAGGATTTCAAATCCTTTGGAATCCTTTTTTTTGTTCTTTATATTTTGATTGATGTATCTTTATAAAAAATAAATTGGTGTGTATTGTGATATCGCTTCAAGAATTGCCTCGAAAACCTTGGGTAGAGATCTTGGCCAAATCTGTGATTGTCAATCATTGCGAGGTCAAAGAAATCAAAATTTCTGGGGTTTGGAGCGCTCAGCAAGAGCAGAGTACATTAGAAAAAAACTACAAAAGCGTAATCGAAATAGCTGAGGTATTGATTCGCTATCTGGCCCAAAAACGGGATCTGGAAAATCAATATTTGCGGACTCCTTGGGAAAGGCTGAATTGTGACTACCAGCGAGTGGATATGCCTTCGGAGGATAAAAAAAAGGAGGGAGTCCAAGCACTGACGTGCAAAGTGCATGGGGTGATCCAGAAAATTCAGGGAAAAGAGGCAGCTCTGATAGAAAAATTGAGATATCAGTGCAGCGGAATCGCCTATTTTCGGCAAATCAAGAGGTTAGATCTTCAGCAGTCAATCCGGAATGAGAAATATCTGAAAGCAAAAATAATTCTCAACAGATTGTGTCAGGCGTCGGATTTTTCTCTCTCGTTTTTCATAGAGGAAAAAGAATATCAATTTCCTGACCTTCCCCCAAAAAAATAAAATTGGAAAATATCTGACCAGATTTGGTAGAATTTGCGCCTTTAGAAATTTTTAAGGGAGTAAATCATGAGTGCTGTAGGTCAAGCCATTTTAAGAACATGTTTATCTACCCTCCGGGGACTCTCATCTATCCATTACACCGATCCTCCAAAAATCGCTGTTTCATTGGTGTTTGACAGTGCTAAGAATGCCAATTTCGCAGCGCAGACAATCTTCGCAAACGCACCTCAGAATTGTCCAATAGAAGTCGAAAAGAAGTGTCCTTTTTCTTCAATCGATACAGTGATTACATACAAGCCAAAAACGGGTTCAATATTCTTTAAGTCTGTTTCTACAACCCAAGAGCTCATTGGGCATTTAGGGAAATGCGTGCCGGGGCCGCAAGGCAGTTCGCGCGTTGTGACGATTCTAAAAAAATAAAATAAAAATCATTTATGAGTACTGCTCCCACTATGACTATCACTTCCAACATAGGTATTGCTCCCACCATCACCTCCAATATAGCTGGACTGAAATCCATTTATTATTCCGATCTCCCCCGTATAAATAAGTTTTTTCATCCTCAAAAAGAAATGTCTTCCTTAAAGATATCTTTTGTATTTGAAACGACTAAGCAAGCTGCAGCGGCGTCAAATAAGATTTATAAAGAGACGGGACCTAGAAATTGGATGAATATAACCGAGGTTTTTGCCTCTCCTTTGCCCTTAAGTATAAAGGAAAATAGAGTGGTTACATATAGGCCTTCAGTGCCACCCTTCTATGATCCTCAAAATATTGCAAAATTCGCTTGTTATTTAGCCGAGTACATGCCTCCAGCACCCGAGTTTCGGGAGATCTCTTTTATAAAAATGGACGTAAAATAGGCTTCTTCAAACTTCGTCTGCCACAGCTCCATACTCGTGCAGTTTATTGCGAAGCGTCCGGACGCTGATCCCCAAAACTTCTGCCGTTTTCGTT
>JAZKAZ010000152.1:14542-17186 GCA_040388845.1 Chlamydiota bacterium
TGGTGCTGCGCTTCCAGCGTTTCCAGGATCAACCGTTTTTCGAGCTCATGCAGTTTGATGCCGACGGGAAGCGAGCACTCCTTCACATCTGGTCCACCCTTTGCAGTTTGATAGGGCAGATGGGAATCGAGATAGAGATGCTGGATATCGATGAGGGGGTCAAAATCGAGCACCACCGTCCGCTCGATGATGTTAGCAAGCTCTCGGACATTGCCTGGCCAGTGATAATCGGTCAGTTTTTTCAACGCCTGGTCGGTGAATTTTTTGGGGCTTTTATGGTTTTCTTCGCAAAATTTCTTCAGAAAAAAGGTTGCAAGCGGCAGGAGATCTTCTCGTCTCTCTCTTAAAGGGGGGATGTGGATCGGCACTACATTCAAACGATAAAAAAGATCTTCCCGAAACACCTTGGATTCAATGGCCTCCTGCATATTTCGATTGGAGGTGGCAAGAAAGCGAAGATTGACTCGAATCGCTTTTGTTCCGCCTACCCGTTCAAATTCTTGTTCCTGAATGGCTCTGAGCAATTTAGGCTGTAAAACAAGGGGAATTTCTGTCACCTCATCCAAGAGAAGCGTCCCTCGATCTGCCAACTCAAAGCGCCCTGTTTTCCGGGCATGGGCCCCTGTAAATGCACCTCTTTCATGGCCAAAAAATTCCGATTCGAGCAATGTTTCAGGGATCGCTGCGCAATTGACTTTGATGAAAGGGAAGCTAGATCTGCTGGAGAGCTCGTGGATTGCGCCCGCAATCACTTCCTTGCCAGTGCCCGATTCTCCCGTGATGAAAACGCTGGCTTGGGATTTGGCAATTTTTTCCAGATCATGGAGAATGCGTTTCATAGGAGGGCTCTCGGCCACCAGAAGCGGGCATTTTGAATGGGTCCGCTCTTCTCGATAAAAGTGGTTTTCTTTGATCAAGCGCAAATGCTCTTCCGCTTTTTCCAAGATATTCTCGAGCGCCTCAGGAGAAAAAGGTTTCATCAAATAGTTAAACGCCCCGAGCTTCATCGCCTCGACTGCGGCCTCGATGCTTCCATGGGCAGTTGCCAAGATCACAAGGCATGTGGGATGCAGCGATTTGGCCGATTTCAGGACGTCGATCCCGCTTTTTAAAGGCATTTTGATGTCGGATATGACTAGATCGAAGGACTCCTCTTCGAGTTTTCTGATCGCAGCCGCTCCATTTTCAGCAAGAGTTACCTCTTTGCCCAGTCGTCTGAGGGTCTCTGCCACGAATCGGAGCATTATCGGCTCATCGTCAACTGCTAAAACCTTTTCAATCATCGATTACCTTTTTAATGGGAGTGTCACCGTGAATGTACTGCCTTTATTGGGGCTTGAGCGCACATCGATCGAACCAAAATGGGCTTGGATGATTTTTTGCACTTCGACCAGGCCTAAGCCGTTGCCCTTTTGCTTGGTTGTAAAAAAGGGAGAAAACAAATTTTGCAACTGCGCATCTTCCATGCCGACCCCCGTGTCTGAAAGCGAGATCTGCAGGGCTCCCTCCATTTTCATCAAGGCAATCGTCAGATTGCCGCCCTGCGGCATTGCTTGAATGCCATTGAAGATCAAATTGAGCAGTGCCGATTTCAACATCTCTCCATCAACGGGCGCTAAAAGAGGGGAGTCGGGAATGTGCATTGTCAGCTTCACGTTGCCGGGAAAGGCAGGATCTACCCGGATGAACTTTCCAATCTGCTTGAGGAAGGCCCCTATTTCAATTGTTTGAGGATGGATCTGCAGAGGACGCGCATAATGGAGGATAGCCGAGACCACTTTTTCAAGCGATTTTGTCCCCTCGATGATGGTCCCTGCCATTTCCTGCAAATGGGTTGAGCCCTCAAGATCCCGATAGAGAAGCGATGCGTAACCTCGGATCCCGCCTAAAGGATTGCGGATTTCATGGGCAACAGTTGCTGCCATTTCGCCCAATTCCTTCATCCGGTCGTTGCGGTTTGCAATCAACTGCAGCTTTTGTTTTTCGCTGATATCGCGGAGCACCAGGATCATCCCATGATAGAGTTTGGGCCCATCGTAGACAAAAGTAGTCGAAATTTCGATTTCCCGTCGCTCCGCAGGGTATGTTTTATAAATCAGCTTATGAGCAATTCCAAACTTGAGCGCCTCTCGCATAGAAAAGCCGAAATAATCATCGGAAAATCGATCCCAGTAGCGCTTAAAAAGAACTTCCTCGCCCTTGATCTTCAAGAGCTTTTGAGCGGCATCATTGAGAATCACAAACGTCCCTTCGAGATCGACAAAGAGAATCGCATCGGAGATGTTTTTCAAAATATTATTCAAATAATGGGTCAGCCGGTTCAATTCCCCGACTTTTACACTAAGTTCTAGGTTGACAGTCTGGAGGCGCTCTTGTAACTTAGCATGAGCGGTTTTAAGGCGAGCTGCCTCTTCAGAAAAGAGGGCAAATGCCTTAGATAAATGATGAATCCCTTCTTGTACGCTGTGGCTTTTTAGAGCCGATTCTGCCGATTGCTGCAGCTGTTGGAGTATGTTGTCAGACATGTTTTCACACCTTGTCCGGACTATAAGGAAAATACGCTACTCCGTCCATCCCAAAAGTTTGAATTTGGGCTGTGCCAAAGCCCCGCGCTTCGATGATCGTAAAAGGCTTTTACGATCAT
>JAZKAZ010000152.1:17196-19616 GCA_040388845.1 Chlamydiota bacterium
CCCTGCGTGGTGCGGACGATCGCGAGCGTGCCCACGGACGTGCCGTAGGTGCCGATACCGATGGACTGACCGATACCGTAGCCAGACATGTTGGCCTGGTACGTGGTCTGGTCCTCGATCATCGAAGCGCGGGAGCTTTCGCGCTACCCCAAAATTAAACTTTTGGGGAGGACTGTTATTCTTCCTCGTCTTCTCTTTGGGATGCTCCAGAATGGAGCAATCCGAGCGAGAAAAACTCCGTAGGCGCAATTGCAAAGGAGAGTATATTTATCGGAGCGAGGGCGATTATTTTTATCCGATTGCAACCCCCGTTCATGCCCCGCGAACTCCCTATCCTTGGGAATCAGAATCAAACCTGCCTCGGATTACCAAAGAATTTTTCCGTTGCAAAGGAACCCCTGCCAGCCCTCCTTACGTCGATGCGACCGATCCCACAAAGCCCACTCCTTGTACCGATTGCGAAGGGGGAAGCCGCCACGGCCTTCCCATCTTCAAACAAAAAGAAAATGTGTATCCAATCCTTGTTGAACTGCTGAACTACCTCCAAAAAAAGACGGGCAAACGGGTCATTATCACCTGTGGCCACCGTTGCCCCGTCCACAATGCTTACGCCGACCCCTCCAAAGAAAACCGCACTTCCAAGCACCAGATTGGAGCTGAAGTCGATTTTTATGTGCAGGGAATGGAAGACAGACCTCAGGAAATCATCGGGTTGCTGATGCAATACTATCAAGAAATGCCTGTTTATAAAGGGGATAAAGAGTTTCTTGAGTTCAAGCGGTACGATAAAGAGGATGCCAGAGTTGCGACCCAGCCCTGGTTTAACAAGGAAATTTTTATTAAGCTTTTCCAAAAACAAGAAGGGCGCGATGCAGATAATCGCCATCCGCACCCTTATGTTTCGATCCAAGTGCGCTATGACTGCGACGCAAAGGCGCGCGTTGTCTACGATTGGGAAAAAGCCTCGAGGGGATATCCCCGAAGTTAAAGCTTTTTCGTCTGGAGAAAAAATCATTTTTTAATTTAGACTTGCCCGCTTTAGTTAACTTGGATGTCAATATGGCCCTTCCTGTTCGCCCCCGCTCTGCTTCTGTAGAAATTACTGTGAAATCTGACGAGAAACGCTCTTCTCCTCCAGTCCGAAACTTAACAGATCGTATCCGGTCTCATGACCGCGAAGTCGAGCTGGATCCTGGAAGGTTCACAGTCAGTGGAGGTGATGGGGGGAGTATGGGGCAGATGATGTGCATGATGTGTTGTCTTCTTGCCCTTGGAATGGTAGGTGTAGGGATCGGAATGGGCATGTTAATGAAGATTCATAAAAAAATCTAATAGGCCATGACAGCGGTTTTCTCTTTGTTTAAAAGATCGCCTATCCTAAGATGTTCCCCTATGCCGGTGTGGCGAAATTGGTAGACGCGGTAGACTCAAAATCTACTCCTAGCAATAGGGTGCTGGTTCGAGTCCGGTCACCGGCAACATCCCCGGAGACATTTTCAGAAATGACAATGTCTCCACATTTTTCACTTTAAAACTCTTGTCTTCACTTGCGCCTTGGTCTTAGAGTCTGCCTTCCGAACTAAAAATTTAGCAGACAGACCTTAGGTAATGGTCGCTCTGCAATTAAATGATTCAGTGATTCAAGGTTCAGAAATGTGCATCGCCGAGTGCTATGATGATTGCTTCCCAAATTGCTGTAAAAAATAGCTCTGAGAGTAGGGGCTGTAAATCTTTCATAAGGAGAAGTTGGGTCCTAGTTCCTCTTTCGCTCAAGTAGCAAGTCTCGATAGATAGCGCGCCTGAGCCTAGCGAATGTAAAATTTTTCTTTAAAAATATTGGATCTTTTCTTTACGATCACCCCGTTCAAAATCGATTTTGAGAAAAATCAGTTTTTTTCTCCTTTCGATAAATTTTTTAAATCAAAACCGGCGGTCCTCAAATATGAAAAAACTGTTCTTTCTTTTTTTCTCGTGTCTAATTTTTTCTCAATTAACGGCAGATGACCTGACTTGGGATTCTCCGACGACTCTATCGACGTCGATGGTCGATGCGTCCGATCCGCAGATCATCATGGATGTAAATGGAAATACAACAGCAGTTTGGATAGAAGCTGGTTGTGATAGCAAACTACAGAGCGGAAGGGGGGAGCTGGGGGACTTCTGCGGCGGTACCCGGTTCAAGTGACTCATCCTCCCCGCGGCTGGGCGTTGATGCGAGCGGCAATGTGACTGCTGTCTGGTTGGAAATCGACGTTGTAACCACATCGACGTCGGTTGCCGGAAGTTGGGGCTCTGCAGCTTCAATCTCTAGCTCGGGCGCCACTTTGCCTGCAATTGCAGTCAGAGACAATGGCGATATGGTCGTTGTGTGGGAGCGAAGCGGATTCATTGAATCAGCAACGAAACTGAATGCCGGAATG
>JAZKAZ010000153.1:0-6596 GCA_040388845.1 Chlamydiota bacterium
ATCATCGATTGGTAATCTCTTTCGATATTGAAATCGATATCGTGCTTCAATTCTTTGTTCTTAGCTTCGCTTTGATGGTTCCACTGGTAATAGTGGTTCCAGTTAAACGGATCTAAGAGAAGCTGGGTTGTGTTTGGAGCATCTATCTGATCGATGAATGGGTATTTCGGCATACAGACAAGTGTGTTTTCGGCCGTCCAAAATAAATACCTGTGATGGATGTAGCCTCTCCAAGATTGGGAGCCTCCATCAATATGCCGCGCGACCTCCGCAAGGACAGAGGGCGTCTCAATATACCCTTTTTTGCCGACCCGAACGAGCTCTTTGAAGGCGGCCACTGGATTTTGGACATCTTCTAGTACATGCCTTGCGTAGACAAAATCGAATTCGCCATCTGCAAATGGGAACCTTTCATTGCAGATATCCAACTTCACAACGTTTGGCCCGGTACAAATATGATCGATGAAATGGGTAGCTCTCGGAAAGGGAGTCCTTCCTGGGCCGATTTCTAATATTTTTCTGCTCCCTTGGATTCCTGAAACCAAATACGTTATGACAGCTGGAATGGGAGCGTAATATTTGATCATTTCAATTCCAAAACAACATGAAGAGAGGAAGTGTGATCCAATAAAGAGGGGAGATCCATGTAGAATGGGAAAGTTGATGCAAGAAATGGAAGAAATCAGAACCCATGGAATCACCTTTATCTGTTCTATAAAAAATATTTAATAAAATGTCAAGATCCATTGGGTGAATTCTTTATCCTCGTTTTAAAAAATCTTTTTGACAAATTATTCCAATTTTTCTATATCAGCGCTAGAGGGGAGTATTTTCCCTCGCGTAAACTCCTTAATAAAAATAAAAGAGAAGAATTATGGAAAAATACTTAACTCTCGATGCAGAAACAGAAAGAATGCTTCATGCAATTTGCGACCAGGCCTTAAAAAATGGCGGCATGAACATGCTTGCCTCCATCAATCAACTCATCGCTTCCATTAAGCAGAAAGGGAATGAGTAATGAAAAAGAGGATCCTGATTTTGGATGAAAAAACAGAAAGGGCCCTTACGGCGGTTTGCGATACGGCTCTTCGGTTTGCTGGCATGCATATGGCCTCTCTTGTAGCCGATGTAGCAACATCCATTCGAGATACCCAAGAAGGGGATGATTCCGATTGGTAAACAAAAGCTTCATCCGAAAAACCGTTGCCATTTTAGCTTTGCTTGTCCTCATTCAAAGCTTAAACCTCTTCTATTTGATCCGGCAAGAAAGCCTGCTGGAAGAGGAAATCGAAATCATCGGGATGTAGGCATCGATTGCCTGCATCCTTTTACATCATTTAACGGAGTTATTTATGAAAAAGAAATCTACTAATAAAAAAGCAAAAAAACTAACAACTCGGGTAACCATTGATTTTCCAATTGATGAGCACCGGCGCTTGAAGGCTCTCGTTGCCATGGAAGGGATGACTCTGCAGGGTTTCATCTTGGCTTGCGTAGAGGGTTGCATGAGCCGAAAATCCAAAAAATTCTGCTCTGAAACAGCGAAGAAAAAATCTCTTTTGAGCGCAGCTGCTTATTAATCTCTACCATTTCGGAGGCGGCAATGGGAAAGACAGTCGGCATTTTTTCGGCGCATGTAAATGGTTTAAAACCCTGGGATCCCGACAGCATTGAGTCGGGGATTACCGGGTCGGAAGAGGCTGTGATCTACGCTTCGCAAAAATTGGCAAAGCGAGGCTACCGGGTCTTGGTTTACAACACCCCTCCTCAAAAATCGATCCATTCAAAAGCAGAGGCAAATCCTCGGTTTTTGAACTATGAATCGTATCAAGCACCGCTCGACATTGCAATTATTTGCCGCAATCCTCATTTGGGCCAATACATACGCCCCCATGCTAAAAAGCTTTACCTCTGGCCGCACGACACCTGGAATTTTATGGTGCCCGAAGCAGAGGTGCGGCAATACGATGGGGTTTTTTGGCTGTCTGAGTGGCAACGAAAGCAGTGGATCTCGGTCAATCCCTCGTTTTCCAAATTTGAAGAAATCTTTGGAAATGGGATCAATCCGGAACAATTTAGCCCCGTCTCTGAAAGGGAGAATCCCTATTCCTGCATTTACGGGTCGAATTACGGAAGAGGACTCGAGATTTTGGCCTCTATTTGGCCTGCCGTCAAAGAAGCATTTCCCCGGGCCTCGCTTGATGTCTATTATGGCTGGCAGCACTGGGGCCAGCTTTCTGCCGAAAAAGAAGCTGAGCTGCGCAAAAAAATATCAGCTCTTAAGTCTCTCAATGTGCAAGAACATGGACTGGTCAGCCATAAGGAACTTACAGATGCCTACGCGCGCACATCTTTCTGGACTTATCCTTGTATCCTCCCCGAAACCTTTTGCATCACAGCAATCAAAGCTCAGCTAGCAGGAGCCGTTCCTGTCATCCTTGAAGGGTCTGCGCTCTCTGAAACTGTGCGGCATGGCTACAGTTGCTCACAAAGATCGGAGTATCTCGCCCTTCTGCTGGACGCTCTGAAGCAAGCGGAAACCATCTCGCTGCAGGACCGCTCGAAAATGGGGGAGTTCATTCTGAATGAATTTACCTGGGAAAAAATGATGGGCAGATGGGACCGCTTGTTCTGCTGATCCTTTGAGGAATAAAAAAGGAGCCGTCTTCCGGAGCATCTTTAACTCCTGCTGCACGGCCTCTCGTTTTTCTTCTGGTAAATGGGGACTCTTGAGCAGTTTTCTGCAAATAGCTTCTGCTTCTTCATAACGCCCCAGTTTCACGCAGCAATGATAAAATTCGATAAATACAAAAAAATCGATCACTAAAAACTCGATGAATAACTGGTCCGTCGTTCGGGGAAGAGAGGCTGCTTTTTTCAAAAGAGGATAGGCTGCTTTAAAATTTTTTTGACCTATATAGTGAACTCCCGAGTAAAAGAGAGGCTCTGCGCGAGAGGGACGATAGGCGTAGGCTTTTGAAAAACTCTCTAAAAAAATCTCTGGATCCATCTGCAAAAAATGTTGGATCTTGGCTGCGATACAAAGAGAGAAAAAGACCTCTTCCTCACATCCACCCATTTCTGCTCTTTTCTGGTAGGCGCCCAGCGAACGGAGGTAGTCTTTTCCATTCAAATAGCTCTGTCCTAAGTAAAATAAATACCTGGTATTTTCAGGCTCTTCTTGGATCGCTTTTTCCAAGATCTGAGCATCTTTGAGATATTTTTCTGGATCCCTGCCGCGCGCTCCTCTTTTTGTGTCTGAAAAAAAGAAGGCATTTTCGAGATGCTTCAACGTACATGGTTCATTGGATTGGACGGTCTCATGAAGGCTTCCGACCCAGTAGATCCCAGACCGGTTATTGATTAAACCGACGCGAGGAGAGACAATCCCACTCGGCTCCAAAACAGAGATCAAATAGCAATCGGCAATCAACTCGGGCATCTCAAACTCTGCAGAGCGTTGAAATAGATCGTCTGCATCCATGATCAAAGAATAATCAGCCCTGCCGTGCGCAAGCAGGAGCGCCTCATTTCGATTATAGGCAAAATTTTTCCAGGGCCTTTCAACCAACTGGCCAGGGATTTCCTTCATGCAATCGATGATCTCTTCTTGCGTCCCATCGGTCGATCCCGTATCGACGATCACCCAGCAATCGATCTGTTCCTTAATTGAATCGAGGCAATCGCGGATGATCTCCCGCTCGTTTTTCACAATCATGTTCAAACAAATTGTCTGTTTTTTCATCCTACCTCTTTTTGGAGTAGCACCAGATCGTTGTAGATCAACTTGCTCACATCGGAGGGGAGAGATGGATTCAGCAGGAGAACCTCGCACATTTTTTTCGCCTCTTCGTATTTTTTGAGCCGCCAGCAACAAGCGTAAAAAAGACAGGCACCCATGTAGTTTCCGATCTCCTGATTAATGAAGAGACAATCGGAACAAGGGGGAATCAAAGCTGCCCGCTTCAAGACAGGATAGGCCTTTTCAAAATCGCCCATCTCGATGTAGTGATTTCCTTTGTAGAAAAGAGGCTCGGCCCGCGAGGGGCGAAACGCATGGGCCTTCTCGAAGCTCTCCAAGAAAATCTCTGGATCCATACCAAGCGTTCTCTGAAGATGGGCGATCATATTGAGGCTGCAGAAAACCTCCTGATCGAATCCTCCCATCTTTGCCCTTTGCTCGTATCGCTCGAGCGCCATCCCAAATTCTTGCGCATTTAGATAGCTGTTGGCCAAATAAAAGATGTACCGGACATTGTCTGGCTCTTTTTTCAGAGCCTCTTCGAGAACCCAGGCATCTTTGAGGTATTTTTTTGGGTCAGCGCTCCGGTTTCCCTTCGAGGAGTCGGAGAAAATATAGACCCCAGCGATGTCTAAGACCAACGACTTTTCCGAGGCGATGTGTTCATGCAAAACACCTTCCCATTTCAGAGGCGCCTCATTGCGCACCAAGAACGCCCGGCTACAGCTCACAGCGCTCGCCTCTTTGACGAAAATCTCATAGTAGTCGTCTGTGAACTTTGGCATTTTAAACTGGGGAGGCGCTACCAACCGCTCATCTGCGTCGATGAATAAAGAGTAGTCAGCTTGCTGTCTGGCTAAATCAAGCGCTTCATTCCGATTATGCGCAAAATCTTTCCAAGGCCTTTCATGCAGCTCTCCGGGTAAATCCGCCATGCAGGCGCGGATCACTTCTTGCGTTCCATCGGTCGATCCCGTATCGACAATCACCCAGGAATCGACAAATTTTTTGACCGATGCGAGACACTCTTCAATTATCCCAGCCTCGTTTTTCACAATCATGTTGAGGCAAATCGTTTGCTTTTTCGCCATATTTCCCATCCTTTACCGTTTGTTAATGGAAAATTATTTAAAAAGCAATACTTTGAAATTGTGTAACGGTTACAATATTAAGAATTGTCCTTGAGAGGAAAGTAGCAGAGACAAAAGCTTGAGGCGACATAGGTCGCTGTGAGGAGGGCTGCAGTAGCTGTTTTTCCCGCTTTTTGATAGCCCGTCAGGTCATCGGAAAAAAGACAGTATTTGACGCAGGGGAGGATCACAGTGGCAAAAAGAACCCCTTGCGGCGGAATGTACTCGACCAGACCGCAGGTGAGCCCTGCAATGGCTCCCCAACAGAACTCTCCTATCGAGTAGGGCCAAAAAAAATCGAAATGATTGGATGGGCGCTCAGACATGCCAGACCAGAATTCTTTGAGTTGGAGGCTGCAAGCTTTTTGCTCTTCCACATCGAGGAGAATTCTCCTGTTGTTGTGTTTCTGAAGGTTTGTATTTCCAATCTTCTTATTTTCTTCTTCCTTTTCTTTTCGGTATTGCTCCGCGGCCAGTTTCTGCGCTTGCTTTTCCATGTCAATGCGCTGCGCTTCCTGTTCTTTTTTAGATAAGGGAACAGTTGGCGGAGGAGCTGCGCTTAAAGAAGGGGATCGCGGCGCCGCCTCTGACGAAACTTTCTCCTCCTGTGTCAACTGAACGAGCGACGGTCTTAAAATTTTTAGAGGAGCTTTTTTTTCTTCGGAGGTGGGAACAATCTGTTTTTTGAAGAACCTTTCTCGGATTTCGGCGAGGAGTCGCTTGTGCTCACCTGTCGGCTGAGGGAGCTGGATCGTTGGGGGAGTGACTGAGATTTGCGATAAACTCCGCTCTTTCTCCGCTTTTTTTCGGAGCATTCTCTGCAAAAGCTCTTCTCCTTGTCTGAGGTCAGCCTCTGTTTGGTAAGATCCGTAAATAGCCATGATTTCGCTGAGTCTCTCTTGGAAAAAAGAGGCATGATAAGATTTTTTTTGTTTTTTAGAAAGATTTTGTTTACATCAGGGCGTCTAGAAAAAAATTTCATTTGCACGATTTTTCCGCTTCCTCTACGATCTACACCCTTAAAGTACGTAACCTTTTTCGTGGAGCCAAATGAATTTTTAAGGATTCTTTAAGAAAGACGCTCTTTTTGGGTTCTTTTCTTCGCCGCTTTTAGCGGAGAAGGAGTGCTTTATCTTTTTGTTATGATAAGTCTAATTATCATGTACTTATGGTTATCTTATGAATTCGATCGCCTCTCCGGAAAAAATCTTAACCCACACACAGGCCGTCTCGAGTCGAGACGAAGCCGTTTGGCAGGGCCTTTCCAAAATCAGTTTGATTGCCGCAGTCGAGCAGTTTTTGAAAACGCTTGGGGCCAATACCCAGAGGGCTTATCGGGCCGCCTTCAATTCGATTTTTACTCTATTCATCGAATTTAATCTATTCGATCCCCACAGCAGCCTCCAAACAGTGGCTCTTTCCAATCTCGAATTTCTCCTCGATGAGATCCGGAGCAAGATCGCAGGTTCGGAGGCGACGAAACAAGCCCGGGCTGCTGCCTTCATCGCCCTTTCAAGGTATTTGCAGCGAGCGACAGGGGGGATGGTGCGCAGGGTGGTCCCGCGGCGGGATAAAGGCAATTACACGTTTAAACAGATCCGAGAAACTTCGGTCACAAAAGCGCTGACGAAAATCCAATGGATGCAGTTTTTATTGTCTTTGAAGCGGATTTCCTTCCGCGATTATCTCGTCGCCAAAACAATGCTCCAAGGAGCCAAGAGGGT
>JAZKAZ010000153.1:6661-8950 GCA_040388845.1 Chlamydiota bacterium
AGCCTCACCTCTACAGGGTGTTTGCGGGAGCGCGCATCGACGCAGGAATTCCGTTCACCGTTCATCCACACGTCCTCAGAGCGTCGGCCATCACCTATCTCTCTGCCCAAGGGTTTGCCGCCGACCAGATCATGCGCGTCAGCGGCCACGCAGACGCAAAACTCGTCCGCTACTATGACAAGACGCCCATCGAGCAAAACCCTTCGCGCGACGTCAGCTTGATCTGAGGTTAACATGCCTCTTTCCCTTATTCCCCTGTATAAAAGGTGGAACTTTTCACATTATTCACAGGGAATAATGTGAAATTCTCACGCATCCCCTATCAAAGTGGCAGAATCTGCTCAAAAACAGGAGATTCTGCCACTTATGTCATATAGATGGCAGAATCTTGCTTTTTTTAGTCGATTCTGCCACCTTTATCAGGAACGGAGGTTTTTTTTATGCAACAGGATTCCATTTTTGCAAGAGGAAAAGAAATTAAGGTATTGGAGCGGCTCTATTCTTCCGGAAAGGCCGAATTCTTAGCCGTTTATGGAAGAAGGCGCGTCGGAAAGACCTTCCTAATTAGAGAATTCTTTAAAAATAAGGGGGTCTACTTTTCCCTGACTGGAATCAAGGGGGCAAAAAATTCTAAACAGCTGCGGAATTTTTCCCAAGAATTTGAAAGGGTTTTTAAACGGGAGCTTACCCCTCCTAAAGATTGGTTCGAGGCACTTGTTCATTTAGGAAAGGCCATCGAAGCGCAGCCAGGCTCTAGTCGGGTGGTCATTTTTCTCGATGAACTTCCATGGCTGGCCACCCCCAAGTCAGGATTCCTGCAAGATCTCGACCATTTGTGGAACCGGCACTTATCGAGCAATCCGCGAGTGGTTTTGATTGTGTGTGGATCAGCCGCTTCCTGGATGATCCGAAAAGTGGTCTCCGACCGAGGGGGTCTACACGGACGTCTCACGGCGCAAATAAGGCTCCTTCCCTTCGATTTAAAAGAGACGGAAGAATTTTTGCAGCGGCAGGGAATTACACTCACCCGCAAAGCGGTGGTCGATCTTTACATGGCTATTGGAGGAATCCCTAAATACCTAAGCTATATACAAAAAGGGCAATCGGCCATTCAGGCAGTTGGACAACTCTGCTTCAATGGGCCGCTCATGAACGAGTTCAATGAGCTCTACGCTTCTCTCTTCGACTTCCACACGCGCCATGTGAGCCTCATCAAAGCCTTGGCAAATCACCCTTGCGGACTTACCAAATCGGAGATCGCGCAAGCGACGGGACTTTCCGCCGGCGGTGGGATGAATCGAGTTTTGGAAGAGCTTGAGCAATCTGGTTTCATCCTGCAAATCATCGGGTTTGGAAAACAAAAAAAAGAGAGCCGATTTAAATTAATCGATGAATACTCGCTGTTCCACATCAAATGGATCTCGCAAGCGAAAGAGAATCATTTGCAGGGATCCGACAACAACTTTTGGATTCAGGTATTCAATAGCCCGCAGGGAGCTTCTTGGGCTGGATACGCGTTTGAAATGGTTTGTCTCAAACATTTATCCCACATCAAAGAGGCTCTTGGAATTGGAGGCGTATTAACTAGCGCCTCCGCATGGGTTTACAAACCTTCTAAAAAAAGCCAAGAGAAAGGAGCCCAAATCGATCTCCTGATCGACCGGGCCGATCAGTGTATCAATCTGTGCGAGATGAAATATGGCAATGAGGAATTTCTCATTACCAAAGCCTATGATCAAAAGCTCCGAGAAAAAAAAACGATTTTCATCCAGCAGACAAAGACGAAAAAAAGCGTTTTAATCACATTGATTGCTCCCTATGGGGTGAAAAAAAATGTGGGTTACTTTGGGACTCCGGATGTTGTCTTGACTCTTGATGCCCTTTTTTAAATGTTTAAGAAAAGAAGCTTGTAAAGCTCAAAGGACAAGGCTGGGACAGCATTGGCTGGCACTGCCTTGGCCAATCGTACTGGTACCGTTCCCGTTACCGTCCACCTAAAAATGAGTTAACTCATTGAGGATAAACAATTAAAATAATTTCAGCTAGGGATATCCGGCGCGAGAGGTAGGGATATCCCTCGAGAGAGGTAGGGATGTCCCTATGAGATTTCTCTGTATGTATATGAATTTTTTGAATTCGAAAAAATGGAAGTCATTGATTATTAGGGTTCAAAAAATTTCTGAGGTAGGGATATCTAGGTTCTAAAAAAAGAGCTTGAAAACTCAAAAGACAAGGCTGGGACAGCATCAGCTGGCGCTGCCTTGGCCAATCGTACTGGTACCGTTCCCG
>JAZKAZ010000154.1:0-3725 GCA_040388845.1 Chlamydiota bacterium
TACATCTGAGCACTACATGTTCTAGGATACCAATTTTTCTCCTTATAAATATTTTATGAAAAAATTGATCTCTTCTTATAGAATGCCCTCCTTTTGAAGGATTTTACAGAGATCTCCATGACTACTTGTCTTACTTTTTCCAATCGCTCAAATCTGCAAAATCTGATGGTATCAGAAAACGTCAACTCAAAAGTCACTCAGCCTCTTCCCGCAGCCTTAGCAATTGTCGTCGCGGACTATTGCGATGACTTTTCGGATTTTATCGAGTGGCAATCCCAATACCAAAAGGAATTGGGTAGGAATGATTTCGTTTTTGATGTTTTAAAAGCGGGTTCGATCAAAGTATTTGATAGGGTTTTTGAAATAAAAGTAAAAACTGGAAGTTATAAAGAAATTCGCAAAATGATTTATTCACAAAAATTCAATCACAGCAAATTTGTATCTGATAAATTTTATAACTATCTAAGTATACAATCGTTTAACCCATTGAATGAAGCTTTTAAAAAAGCAGCAAAAAATCAGGATCGAATTGCGCTCCGCAAAATGATTGATACCGGAATGGTAAATAAGTCACCTCCTTTTATATATAAAGAAATAGCCCAGGCACTAGAAGTTTTTGTGTATTGCGGGGATATCGAAGGCATTGAGGCATGTAAAAAGGGGATTGGAGAAGATTGCATCAGGGAATATGGCTCCAGTGTTTTGATTGCAGCCATGTGTGCTGGAAGATTCGAATGGGCACTCGTTTTCTTTAAAACAAATGTAGAGTGGTTCAAGCCCGAGCGGAAGATAAATTTTATCGATGTATGTTTGATTGCTAAAACTCTAAGCTTTACAGAATTGGTTGATGAGATCGAAAAAATTCTAGGTTCCTGTGAGAGTGATCATTTAATACCCTGGTTTGAACAGATTATTTCAAAAAAACGAACCTTTCGTACAAATAGACCCATTGAATTAGGAGAGGGATTTTCAACCCTTCTTCGATGCAATCGCTCGGATCTTGCCATTGAATTTCTTAAAAAATATCCACTTGGACATTCGAATACCTGCTCATTTATTAAAACAGCGGTTCAGTTCCGAAAATGGGAGGTAGTCTATGCGTTCTGTCAAAGCGTTAAGAAATGTAAAAATATATTCTTTAAAGAAAAGCACTATAAATATAGGGACAAAGGCATCGGCAAATATTGGCCTGCCACTCATTGTACATTCAATCATGTATCGTATGACTATTCTAAACCGATCGGTCAAATCCTTGAATTTTTAAAAGAGTATGCCGAGCGAGACGGGCTTCAAAATGTTACAGCAGCCATAAAGGCTTTGCAATTGACGGATGTTTATGCGCAATTGGAGAGGATCGAAAATGCCCTGGAAAAAGACCTAAAATCAATGGAGAAGACAAGCTCTAAATAAGCTGCGATAAAAAAGTTTTTGCAGGGACGATGATGGGCTCTTTTGCCTGAAAGCAGTCTTTATCTACGTAGGGAAGATCAAATGCGATTTGAAAGGCGTGGGGAGCTTTGAGTTTTTCCTGATAGTAGTAAAGCCATCGAGAAATGCCTTTATCGCCAGAGGTCTTGACTTCGACCAGGAACCATGGCTTTTTATCCTTTGTGACAAGAAAATCGACTTCTCTCTTTTCTTTATCTCGGAGATAATAAAGGCCATAATCGCCAAAACCTCGGTCAGTCCAAAATTGGGTGGCTTTGTAAAGATGAGATGCGACAAAATTTTCAAGACGGGCGCCGGGATCTTCGATGAGAGCCCAATTCCAGAGATAAATTTTAGGTTCTTTGATCAGAGAACGGCTGAGATTTTTCGACCAAGGCTGAATTGTAAAACAAAAATAAAGATTTTTTAGAAGTTCAATCCATCTCTGAAGCGTGGGCGTAGAGACTTTAATTTTTGCGGCCAGGACTGAATGATTGAGCGAGTGGGAGGCCTCTTCCTGCAAAATCTCGGCTAAAAGCTGAATCTGGCTGACCTCTTGAATGCGGCTTAAGTCCCGAAGATCTTCGCGAAAGAGCTGTTCGATCCGAAGTCTTTTCCAGTGATTGAAGAAGGTCTTATTTCGTTTGAGATAGGGCTCGGGAAATCCGCCATAGGTAAGAAGCGTGTCAAAATCAATTGCATTGATCTCTCGGGGCGGCTGGATTTCTTGGGCGGGCAAGCCGCAATCTACGATTTCTCTGATTGAGAGGGGATGGAGCCGATAGAGAAAATAGCGTCCCATGAGGCTATCGCCCCCTCGTTTATAGATATCTAGCCGAGCGCTGCCCGTTACTACGATTCGACATTTTTTTTCATAGGTATCGAAAAAACCTTTGAGAAATCGCTTCCAGTTTCGATACTTGTGGATTTCATCAAAGACGAGAATGGGGAGAACTTCTTGCACTTCATTCAGTCTAGCTTTGAGAGCAACTGCTTGAGGACCCTCAATGATGAGAGCTCGATGGTCTTCATTATCCCAGTTGAAATAGTAATGAAGAGGGCTTTCAAAAAGGGAAGCCTCAAGGCTAGTTGTCGTTTTCCCAACTTGCCGAGGACCTGAAAGAAAAATCATCTGTCGATGATTGGAGAGGTGCTCTTCGAGGAGGATTTCATAGACTCGTTTCATATGACCATTTTAACATACATGTTATTTTGGTCGCGACTGTTTTAATATACGCATTAAAATGGTCTTCCTTAAGTCATTTAAAATAAGTAGCATATGTTTTTGTTAATCAAAAAATATCAGATACTTTGATTTCCTTGCTTGACGAACATAAGCTATTGCCCTAAAATCGACCGAAAGGTTGTTTATGCTCGCCAGTATGACCGGTTTTGGACGCGCGCTTCTCGAAGCGCCCTTTGGAAAACTCGTCGTTGAAATCCAATCTCTCAATCGCAAATATCTAGAAGTATCTATTTCACTGCCCAAAGAATTCGGGCGTTTTGAACAAGATATTCGTAAATGGGTAAGCGAGGCTGTATCCCGGGGGCAAGTAACGGTGAGGATTTTTCTGATCCCCGATACGACCTCTATTGAGCAATTCCTTCCCGACATTGAAGTACTTCAATCTGCCAAGAGGGGATGGGAGCGGATTGCTGAAAAACTGGGACTTTCCGCAGAGTCAATCGATCTCTCTTTTATCATGGATCACTTACCAGCTTCCCAGAAATTGGAAATGGCCCACGATGAAGATTTAAAGCATCTCCACCAATGCGTAGGCGAGGCCTTAAAGGCTCTCGTCCAGATGAAAAAAACAGAAGGGGCAGCGCTTGTCCACGATTTAACCAATCGCCTAAAAGAGTTGGAGCGAATGATTCGAGAAATCGAATCTCTTTCCCCTGATGCGGCCAAAAAGATGCGGGAAAAGCTGTTTGAAAAGATGGCCGAAGTTTTAAAGCCAGGGATAGATGCCGATGAGCGTCTTCTCCGAGAAGTTGCCCTTTTTGCAGAACGGGTGGATATTTCCGAAGAACTCACGCGCTTCCATTCTCATTTGATGCAGTGGACCTACATTTGGATTAAAGGGAAGGTCTTTACTACAGTTGAGAACTGCTTTAAACCCGTAGGTTTTGTACATTTCATTGTTTTGGGCAACGTTATTATTGCCCAAAAACACTCCTGGAACGACTTCTGTCACTGTTTCTAGCAATTGTTGAGTAGGGTCAATTAACATACAAGGACCACATCTTTAAATCACCTCCTATAAACGTGAAGTAAGGGACCTGCGCTCCCCTTA
>JAZKAZ010000155.1:0-1631 GCA_040388845.1 Chlamydiota bacterium
TATCCTTTATCCTGCCGGCGCCTCGACGATCCTGCCCGCGAAGCGGATCCTGTTTTTTTCTAGATCTGAGCATTACATGTTTAGGACCACCTGTTTTCTCACGATTAAGTAAAAATTTAGGTTAAAGTAAATAAGCCAGATTCATAATATTTTTTTATCCTAGCGCTTTGCCTTAAAATGGGTTAAACCCCCGCTTTGAAGAATGGGGGGCAGTATCCCTTTAGCTTTGGGAAATACTTCTATTTCCTTGGATCTGGGTAAGCCTTTTCTGGACATGAGCATCGCGTTCTCTCTCATCTTGTTCAGAGAGGGGCGCGGTCATCATAACTGAATATTTTTTTTCTTGAATCTGCTCGAAAACATCTTTAGTTAGATGTTTTTCTCCTAAAACAACTAATATTTTTTTGTCAGGGTAAGTTGTTAATAGGTAATTGATTTGCTTTGTTAGGGATTTATTTCTTTCCGTGTCTGTTAATTTTTTGAGTTTTTCTTTCAGTTTGTTATATTTTCCGATTAGGTTCGATATTTTTTCCTGTAATTCATGAGTTGGACTAATTTCTGATTGAGAAATTAATGGTTTGAGTTGCTCGTCATAGTCCTGCATTTTTTTTATGCAAGCTTCGGCTTGAAGGATAATTACCGAATCATCCCATCCAAAGTAATCTAAGCCAATCTTATTCTCGATATCCCAATTTGCTAAAGACTTTATGTGTTCGATGTTCTTCACATTATCGGCTGTCATTGAACATTTAAGCGCCATAGAACCTTCGATTACTACAATATCGCCTTTTTTCATATTCATCTGTTTCGCAATCCCCACCCGTCCCTCTTCAAATCTTTTGATGCCATGCCTATCTCCAAAAAATGCGAGGCGCGATTGACTTAAAGAACCTGTCGATTTGGTTGAGTCAAAAACATAAGCATCAGTCTTTTCAGTTTTTGGTGAAATAGGAATTGTTGATGGGGCATTTGGATTTTTGATCGAAGGGCTCGAGATCTCGACAGCTGGTTTGATTTTAATGCCAGAGCGGATTCCGTTGTCAGCAAAAGCTCTCAAAATTTCAAGTCCGAATTTGGAGACTTCGGGTTCTGTTTCCAAATGGGAGGAGACTTTTTCTGCCTGGGTGTTGTTGGTAAGGGCGTTTAAGAGTTTGGCAGCGCCTGTTCTTATCGCGGCTCCTATCGCTGCAATTTTAGTTCGAGTTATCGCACCTTTTTTTTGCAGCTCCTGGGAACCTTGAATCGAGGATTCAGAACTAGGTGCTTGTATTGCTAAGGAATTGGTTATAGAAAGCATAATATCCCGCGTTTTAAGTTATTTTATATAAATAATTATATATAAATTTTCGTTTTATTTCAATAAATTTATATATACTTAAGTGGCTAATTGTGAGCGGGTATTGTTGATTGTTGCAAGGCGTTAACTCTCAATTGGATGAGATGTATCGATTCGTATCTAAATGGTTAATAGAGAGTTATGGATTTCGTTGATCGGGCCAGTAAAAATGAATCTTCCTAATTTGGCTCATCCTAGGAATTACCATGACTTAAGTCAACTATTCTACGATATCTGCTACCCATCAGAGTTTTTCCCTTTTTGTCAGTTTTTTTGACTTGACATTTATAATAAA
>JAZKAZ010000155.1:1641-3619 GCA_040388845.1 Chlamydiota bacterium
CTTTTTGGGTCAATTTATTGGATCCCGATTAAAGAAAAAGGGATCCTCTGTATCCCGGTTGAAGACTACTTGTTAAAAATCAATCCCCACACGCCCCTTCCAGATACTCACAAATAGATTTTAAATTCCTTTTTTACTATGCTGCCCCCGCTGTACAAATCAGGAGAAAAGAAATATGTTGGGAAGTGAGGTTCAAGGAAACTGTGTTTTTCGAGCTTGGAGTCGCATTCAAAGCAGAGGACAAGCAATTCTAGGCGGCATAGATGCCTGTGCAATTCGACTGAACCGGCAATCTACCTGTGTTCGGATCACAGCTGCCACCGTAGCCACTGTGGGGTTGCCAATGATTTTATTTGGAGGCTCTTTTATGCTTCTTTATGCAGGCCAAGTTCCATTTGGTAAGCTCTCAGCTGCACAACTTATTGGATTGAGTTTTCCTGGAATTCTTACAGGTATTTCCATTTTCGACCGCTATTCGTGGGTAGCTGGTTTCAATCTTTTTTCTCTTCCAGAAGGAATTAAGAAACGGCTGGAAGTTGAGATATGGGACGTGGAGTTACCCAATGATTACAAGGGCCGTGTGAGAGAATTTCTTACAAAAAACATAAATATAAATAACGTGCCAGGAAGGAACCAAGTTTGAGATGCAAACCCTAGGTAGTTCTCTAAGTGTCTCTTGGAATTCTAACAATTCCAGGAAACAAGTCAAAATGAGTATCAAAAGAAAAAATTTCCCTAGTTTTCGTTCTTCTCATCATCGCAACTGTCAGGGCATCTGTGTAAGAGATGTTTTGGTCAGTAAATTTTTTAGAGATGAGATAAGCTGTGGTCCGATCAATATTTTCAATAGGAAAAATCTCTGCAAACTCTTCCTCGACAAATTTTTTCAGGATTTCTAATGCTTTTTCTTTGGGAAATGAGTGATGTACAAGCCATTTATGCGTTTCTTCTATAATTAAGTCAGTAACTGCTAACAGCTCTTTATTCTGTTGATAAAAGTTGCGAGCCTCAACAGATTCTTTTCCGCCTCTCCTTTGATCAAAAAGAAATATCCAGGCAGATGTATCTACGAAAATCATTTTTTTATTTTTTTGGCTAAATCAAGGTCTAGATTTTTCGGATCGAATTTTTTATCGTACTCAAGAGTTCCGATAAAACTCTCAAGGGATTTTTTCTGCTTTTTAGCAATATTTTCCTGTGCTCTGTGCTCTAACTCAAAAAGGTCGTTCGGTGTACAATCGAGAGCTTCGCACAGTTTGGCAATCGTATCGAGTTCGATTTTAACCTGTTTTCCGGACTCCAAATTACTGATTGTTGTTTTAGAAAGATGGGCTTTTCGAGCCATCTGCACTTGTGTCAAATGCTTTTTTCGGCGCAGACTTCGGGTGTTAATTCGGATTTTTTTAAAAGGCATTGAGTTCCTCTAAAAGCTCTTTTCATTTTAGCCGGAATCTTTCAAAATGTCAATCTAGCTTGGATATGTTCCACTTAGATTGAACAAGGTTCCTAGAACCCATAATTGACTGTAAGGCCCCCATAAGGCGCCCCGCCGACGTCGGTGTAGAGTGCATTTTTACCTCTTTGGTCCTTGATATAGAAAGAGCCGCCGAAGTTATAGCCTGCGTAGGCCTCGATCTCTAAGCGTAAAAATCGCTCGTAGTGGATATTGAATTCAGCGCCCATGGAGGAGTAGCAAAATACAGAGCGGGGCGCAGGTTCCTTATTGCCGACTCGGAAACGCTCTTTGAGGGGACGGCCTTTCAAAGAAAAGCGCCAATGCTTTCCATAGGAATATTCGACGGAATAGGTGATGGGAAAAATAGCTTGAAAAAGCCATTTTTTATTTGGGGCATAGTCAAGTCCAATCACGGGATAGACTTCTTGCCCCTCCATACCTTTATAGGCCAAAGTTCCTACGTGGTAGTGCCATTTTCTGTGAATTTGATAGGCTCCCCAAAGAAAAAAGGAAAACAGACCA
>JAZKAZ010000155.1:3629-9806 GCA_040388845.1 Chlamydiota bacterium
GTCTGCGCGGGCAATCCAGCGCCAATTTTCGAGTCCTGTTGAATAAAAGGTAAGTCCAAATTGGAGATAATAAAAATGCGTTTTTCGGAATTTGGTGTTTTTGTTCCAGTCTAAGGTAAATGTATTCCACTCCACTTTGGGAAAAAAATAAGTAGTTTGGCTTACGGGAAGAAGCATATAGAGGAAGGCATTGCTTTTCCGAAAATGAATATTTCCATTTTCCGTCTGGGGATCAAAATTCCCTGTTTTCCTCGGATTGACATTTGCTTTGCCGACTCGGATGAGATTGGCGCCAAGATGAATTGGATGATAGTCCCAAAAAGACTCTTGCTGTTTTTCGACGGCAGACAATGAATGCGTGGAGATAGAGATCGCTAAAAAAAACAAAAACCTTCGCATTTTTTTATCTCGCCTATACCAATGCTCCACCTTAAGGATTTTGAAATTTCTAATCAACCCCCAGCATTCTATTGTATTCAAGCTCCCGCTCTTTTGCCTTTAGTTTTGAAACCACGGTAAAGGCCATGCCATCTTTCTCTCTTTTAGCGACAAGAAAATGCTCGGCAGCAAAACGGGCCACTTGAACAAAATGAGTGACACAGATCACTTGTCTGCCTCGAGCGATTTTTTTGAGTTTTTCGCCGAGGACTACAGCTGTCTGTCCTCCGACATTGCTGTCGATCTCATCAAAAACGAGGGTGGAGCTCCCTTCTTTTTCAGCTAAGGTAGTTTGAATTGCAAGGTTGAGCCGTGAAATTTCTCCGCCGCTTGCGCATTCACCTAGTGAAATTGGGAGAGTTCCTGGGTTCCCTGAGAAAAGAAACCGCACTTCATCGCATCCGTTAGAAGACATGGTTTTTTCATGGAGCGAGATTTGAAATTGGGCAGACGAGAGATTGAGGCTTTTGAGCTCTGCCTCCACTGCAGAGGCAAGAACGGGGGCTGCGCTTTGTCTTTTTTGGCTTAAAAAACGGGCAGACGAGAGATTTTTTTCTTTGAGCCGTTTGAGTGCGCATTGAACCTCTTCAATTCGGTTCTCTAAATTGGTCAACTGATCGATTTGCGCAAGTTTTTTTCTCTTTGTGTTTTCGACCTCTTCCCAACTGGGTCCAAAACGGCGCTTGACCGCTTCAATTTCGGAGATCCGTTTTTCGAGGGCGGCTAACCTGGCAGGGTTTGCTTCTAAACCCTCTGCATAGGCCCCAATGGTTCTTCCCACTTCTTCCATTTCAAGGGCAGCTGATCTCATGGTTTGAGAATAAGGCTGCAATTTGGCATCGAAGCGAGTGCAATTTTCAAGAGCTGCGCTCAACCGTTTTAACAAGGGGACGCAAGGAGCCGTTCCTTCTGTCAAAGCCGAAGAGATTGAATGTATTTTTTCAGCAAGTTCTTCCACAGAGGCGAGAAATTGATGTTCTTCTGCCAGCGTCTCCTCTTCTTTCTCTTTCCAATTCACCTCTTCGATGATTTTTAAATCGTGGCGTGCCCACTCAAGTTCCCTCTCGCTTTGAGTTTGCAATTGGTAAAGATTCTGCAATTCAACAGCAATTGCTGTCTCCTCGTTAAACGAGGCGATAAAGAGGGCGGTTTCGGCGGAGAGATCTGCAAAAAGATCGAGAATTTCTCGCTGGGCATCCAATAAGCTGAGCGATTGGGAGCTGCTTTGGTCGATTTGTTCAATCGCATGTCCCACGCATTTGCGCAAAAAAGAAAGGCTGACCTGTTGATCTTCTACAAAGGCGCGGCTTCTTCCAGACCGATGGATTTCTCTTCGAATATGAAGAGGGGAGGCAGGCGGGGGAAGTTCAACCCCTTCCTCAATAAATGGATTTGAAGAGTAGGCGCTGAATGTTGCCTCAATGACCGCGAGATCTGCCCCGCTACGGATAAGCCCTGCATCCGCTCTTTCCCCTGAGATCAGCCGGATTGCGGAGAGAATGGCCGATTTTCCAGCGCCGGTCTCTCCAGTCAGAATGTTGAGCCCCGGGCCAAAAGAAATTTCGGCGTGCTCTATCAAAATCAGATTTTTAATTTTCAGAAAACTAAACAATTTCGCTCATCGTTTTAAAGTGGGTCTTAGCGACTTTTTCTAGCACGTCCTTGCCAAATTTAACGACTAATTTTTTTCCTGTTTCAATCACAATCCGTGCGGCGCCTTTAGGCAATTCAATCGCATATTCATCGCTCAAACGGGCCATCCCTTCCAAAAAGGCAGATCTTGCCAAAATCGAGGCGGCTGCGACGACTAGATCTTCTTCTCCGTGCACTTTTTGTTCAAGATGGACGTCCAGCTTTTTTTGTTTGATTGCATTTTCCATCAGATATTTTTCAGCGAATTGATCGAGAAGGGCTTGCTTGCATCCCGTCTTTTCAACGACATCTCCAAGGGCTGCTGTATGGGCCCAGCCGAGCAGCCGGTTTAAATTTTTGAATTTTCGATAGAGTTCATTGTATTTTTCGGGAAATAATCTGATGACCGTGTAGGGAAAGGATGCGCGGATCAATTTGGCCATTTTTAAGATGGAGTCATCGCCGATCCGCTTGCTGTCGCGGACATTCATTTGTAGAAGTTGTTTGATTCCAGGCCCGTCTGCATAGACTGCAGCCACGCACAAGGGCCCAAAAAAATCTCCCTTCCCCGCCTCGTCCATGCCGATATGGGGCGTTAAGTCGAGATGTGCCTCAGGATGAGAAAAGCGAAACTCGCATAAAATTTCCGGCTCCAAATAAAATTCAATGAAGCTTTGCATCTCGCTTCCCTGTACGGTGAGTGTTCCCGACTCATAAAGGGTGCAAGAGACGCCCTTCTTTTTGGCCGAGAAGACTGTGTAGGGAGGCTTGGTCATTTCAAAGCCCTGCGCTTTCAAATCAATATCTAGTTTCGGTGCGAGCTTGAGATCGATTTTAGCAGTGAAGCAGGAGGTTTTCGCCATAGTCTTTAGTTTTCCTTATACAATCCAGCAGAATTGATGCGTCAGTTCTGTAGAATCTAGTTTAAGGCGTTTGACGGAATTGCACAAGGTGTTAACATAATCAAAGTATTTGGAGGACGTATGACTGAAGGTTTGAAGAAAATGGGTGAAAAGTTCCGCGTTAAGCGGGAGGAAATGAGCCTGACATTGAAAGAAGTGGAAAATGCGACCTCCATTCGAATCATTTATCTTCAAGCAATCGAAGAGGGGAGAATCGAACACTTTATCTCCAACGTGTATGCTTTGGGATTCATCCGCCAGTATGCGAATTTTTTAGGATTTGAGGCAGAAAAACTCACTCGCGAATTTCCCGAGGCTTTGCGGCTCCCCCCTGAAAAACAGGATTTCGCCTACGGAATTGGAACACTTGAAATGCGTGGAAGCCCTCATGGAGGCGTCAGATGGGTGCCGAATTTGATCTGGGGATCGGTGTTTGTGTTAGTCGCAATCGGAGCTTGGTATTTTGCTAAATTTGTCGGAGTTTTTTGAGATTAATTGATTCAAAATTTGAGAAAGTTTATGGTGTGATTGTATGGAACAATTAGGCGATTACACCATCCAGAAACAACTAGGGGAAGGCTCCTTTGGAGCGGTTTTCCTCGCAGAGCATCGCTTCATTAAACGCCCTTTTGCGCTCAAAGTTCTTCCAGAAGAAATTTCTGGCGATCTCGGGTTTATGCGCAGATTTGAGGCGCAGGTGGCCGAAATTGCGGCTCTCAATCATCCCAATATCCTTAAAATTCACAATATCTCTTATAGCGAGGGCGTTTATTTTCTTGTGACCGATCCTGTCACCGATTCTCTGGGCGAGACAATGCATTTGGATCGATATCTTGAATTGAAGGGGAGATCTATCTCGGAAGGGGATTGGATTGAACTACTTGCTCAAGTGGCCTCTGCCCTCGACTATGCCCACGCAGCCGGAGTAGTTCATGGTGGGATCAAGCTGACAAATATTCTTGTTGCCCCAACAGACGCTGGAGTGCGGCTGATTCTTTCCGATTTTGGACTCACTCGTCTCATCGGAGAAGGGACTTGCCTTTTGCGCATTTGCAGTCAAATGGCAAAGGCGCTCTCTACTCCCTTCAATGGAGAAAAGGGGCGTCGTTTGAGTGAAAATTTCATCCGCAGCTTTGCTTTTTTGGCGCCGGAACAAAAAACACTGAATCAAGAAGATCTCTTTTTTAAAGCAGATGTCTATGCGTTCGGTGTTTTGACCTATTTTCTTCTGATGCGCAGACTTCCAGAGGGGTGTTTTCCTCTTCCCTCTAGAGCCCTCCCTGAATCTACGCAAAATTGGGATCTTCTGATTCATCGCTGCCTCCAAATCAATCCGAATGCCCGCCCTCAGAAATTGGTTCAAGCATTGGAAGAGTCTCTCTCTGCGCCAAAAGTCTTCAGTCAAGAATTGCTCACTTTGTCTGAGATTGAATCGAAAGTCGAAAATATCCATCAAATGGCCTTTGAGTTTCCTCAAAAAAGTGAATTTTCCCATTCAGAGCTTTCAATTCCTGCAGGGATTGTCCCCCCAAAACCTCTTCTCAAACCTCAAGAGATCGCCCGGCCCGAATATGAAGCGGATCCTGCCGCAGTTTTTCAAAGAGACACTCTGGTTTCCCACTATATTCCCAATAAGGTTGAAGTGAAGGATGTGGATCCTCTTTTGACAGATATGGCAATTGTCCCGGGCGGCACTTACATTCGCGGCAGCAAAGAAGGAGCCCGCGATGAGATGCCCCGCCATCCAGTTCGGCTCGCCTCCTTTGCCCTCGATATTCATCCGGTGACCAATGAACAATTTGTCCGTTTTCTTCTCGCGATGGGGGGGGAAAAAGATCATAACAATAATGACATCATTCGCCTGCGCGACTCTCGGATCAAGCGAAGCGCCGGCAAACTGATCATCGAGTCGGGCTACTCCAAGCATCCTGTAGTCGGCGTCACCTGGTATGGCGCAGTTGCCTACGCTAAATGGATTGGCAAACGGCTCCCTTCAGAGGCCGAATGGGAATCTGCCGCCTCCAGCGGGCATGAAGAGTTTTTATTTCCCACAGGAATGGAAATCGAGCGGACGCACTCCAATTTCTTTAGTTCAGATACAACACCTGTCATGAGTTATCCTGCGAACCTTTTTGGACTTTATGACATGCCAGGCAACGTGTACGAGTGGTGCCAAGATTGGTATGCCTACAATTATTATGACGCCTCAGCAGTAGAACCAGATGATCCTCAGGGACCGCCCCAAGGCGTCTACCGTGTGTTAAGAGGCGGCTGTTGGAAAAGTCTCAAAGAGGACCTGCGCTGCTCCCACCGGCATCGCAATAATCCAGGCGCAGTCAACGGTACCTACGGCTTTCGTTGCGCAACTGACGTTTCATGATTTCGATTTTATTTGTTTGCATGGCAAATATCTGCAGATCTCCCGCTCTCCAGGCCACCTTAAGACACCTAGCCGCCAAACAAAATCTCTCGAACCAATTGCACATCGATAGCTGCGGCATCGGCTGGGTCCATCTCGGAGAGCACCCCGATCCAAGAACATTTGCCTCTGCGAAAAAAAAAGGGATCCTCATCGATCACCGCTCGCAACAGTTCCAAGACTCTTTTTTCGAAGAATTCGATCTCATCCTAACGGTGGATCCAGAGATTTCAGAGCAGCTAAAACTCCGCTCAGGGCTGCCGGAGCACCAGGCGAAAATTAGACTCGCTACCGAATTCAGCTCTAAATATAAAGATCAGCCAATCTTGGATCCTTATTATATGAGCGGCAGCGGTTTTGATGAAGTGATGGATCAGATCATCGACTGCTGCGAGGGGATTTTAAGGCATTTGTTCAGATGACGTGAAGAAATGCTCTTTACAATAGAGGAAAGAAAGAGGAGATTATATGGACTCAATAAGGGAATTTCTAGTTAGTCCTTTGGGACGTATTTTTGCTCACTTTTTGAAGACTCTGGTGGGTGCTGTGTTTGTGTGCGCTGGCATACAAGTATTTGATTTTAAGAATCTCTCCCGTTTTTTTACTCTGAGAAAGATAATTGGTCTTTTCCTATTCGTAATTGGAGCTAGCCGTTTAATTAATGTCCTTTTCTATTAGGCAACACGCCAAAGGCGGCTTTTCTCCATTGTAATGGAGGTCCTGCACTATTCTAAATTTCTTATGTGAATTGCTTGCTTAGGTTAGTACTTATGGGGCTTTGCCCCG
>JAZKAZ010000156.1:0-5129 GCA_040388845.1 Chlamydiota bacterium
CGGCTCCAACACCATCCAGTATCTGATGAGCGGCCCCTTTTTCATCGGCTATTCAGGAGTTGTTATGGCACTTGCCGGATTCATCTGGATGCGGGAAAAAATTGCCCCGTGGGAAGGCTATCCACTCAACCGGGCAACGATCCTATTTCTTCTAATTTTTATCGGTGCGATGTTTGCCTTGCAGCTGAGCTCTTTTTTCATCCAGGTATTTACGACTCTTGAATTTGCCCCAAATATCGCAAACACAGCCCACATCGCAGGGGCCTTGATTGGGGCACTCCTCGGCAGATTTTCCTATTTTGCCCAGAGGGTGAAATGAGTGTAAGAGATCTCACCATCTTGGGATGTTCGAGCCAGCAGCCCACCCGTTTTCGCAATCACGGAGCCTATCTTCTCCGGTGGAACGACGAAGGACTTCTCCTCGATCCAGGCGAGGGGACACAGCGGCAGTTTATCTTTGCAGAAGTTGCCCCGCCCGTTGTGACTCGGATATTCATCAGCCATTTTCATGGAGACCACTGCTTAGGACTTGGCTCAATGCTGATGCGGCTTAACTTAGATAAAGTGACCCATCCGATCCATTGCTACTTTCCTGCGAGCGGCCAAAAATATTTCGACCGGCTCCGCCACGGATGCATTTACCGGGAAAATATCCATGTAGTTGAGCATCCGGTAAAAAAAGAGGGAGTGGTTCAAGACGATGGAAAATTCCGAATTGAGGCAGCTTTTCTCGAGCATGGCGTGGAGAATATTGGATGGAGAATTACGGAGCCCGATACGGTCAAATTCCATAAAGAAGAGCTGAAAAAATTGGGGATCGACGGCCCGGCTGTCCGCAAACTGGAAAAAGAGGGAAAAATCTGCATTGCCGATAGATGGGTACTCCTCGATGAGGTAAGTCACATACGCCCCGGCGACAGCTTTGCCTACGTCGTAGATACCCGCCCTTGCCAAGCTGCAATCGAAATTGCACGAGGCGCAAAGATCCTCCTTTGCGAAAGCACGTATTTAGATGAAGAGCGGACGCTTGCAGAAGAATATATGCATATGACGGCAAAACAGGCGGCAACGCTTGCCCGAGAGGCGGGCGTCGAGACGTTGATCTTAACCCATTTTTCTGCGCGCTACCGCGATCCAGAAGTGTTTGGCAACGAAGCGCGGGTTGTTTTTCCCAATACATTTGTGGCAGAAGATCTCAAGCGCTTCCCTTTTCCCAAAAATTAGATTTAGAATTTGGACAAATTTTAGCCGGGCGTTTTCCTCGTCGGCTTTGGGGACCAAGTCCCCTTGCCCCCTGCTCCCGCCATTCCGGTAATAGTCGATGTTGATGATCCCTCAAGTTCGCCCGGCGACTATTACCTCCAGTTGAGCTTCTTTTGATTTATAAAATACTAATAATGAATGTGTTGTAAAAATATGTCGAAAAACAGTACTAATTTGTGGTACTATTTAGAAGAAAGAGAAAGTGAAATGAACAAGAAACACGAACGGACATTGGAAGCAATTTTTAAACTCCCAGTCCAATCGAATGTAGTCTGGAAGGACTGTGAAAAGCTTCTGGAGTCTCTTGGAGCCGAAATCTCAGAGGGCGAGGGATCACACGAGTTCGAATTGCTCTGAATGAAAGGAAGGCCGTATTTCACCGGCCTCACCCGCAAAAAGAGATTGACAAAGGGGCTTTAACCTCTTTGAGGAAATTTTTAGAAAACGCTGGTGTAAAACCTAAGGAGAAGAAAAAACCATGATGAAATACAAAGGATATATCGGACATGTTGAATATGACGATGAAGCTAAGATTTTTCATGGGGAGGTTGTGGGTTTAGGCGACATCATTACGTTCCAAGGAAAAAGTGTTGAGGAACTAGAGAAGGCATTCAAAGATTCAGTAGATGACTACCTCGCTTGGTGTAAAGAAAGAGGCGAAAAACCAGAAAAAACATTTTCGGGGATTTTC
Source organism: Chlamydiota bacterium (assembly GCA_040388845.1). Classification (GTDB taxonomy): domain Bacteria; phylum Chlamydiota; class Chlamydiia; order Chlamydiales; family SM23-39; genus JAZKAZ01. Next base: position 1,955 of record JAZKAZ010000156.1, read on the forward strand.
AATCTCAGGATCCCACCGGAGTTACACGCCAAACTCGCATTCCATGCAAAAACAATGGGGATGAGTCTGAATTCTTATGTAACCGAAAAGCTGCGCTTTTCTATCGAGTAGGTGACCTGCAGAGAATGCGTTAAAATGCTTATTCTCTACGCGGCTTTAAAATCGATTTCATCGGGAAAATAATGGGATTTTTTCTATCTAAAAATCCGAATTTTTTAAGATCTGTCTTGAAATTTGGCAAGCTCCCTGACTTTGCTTTTTTTGATCTTAAAATAAAATCGAAACTTTTCATTTCTGTATCAATGATATAAACTCCATCTTCAGCGATGACATAGTTGCCATGGATATCAGAAAAACCGGAGGCATGAACTAAACTCCAAAATTCCTTATCTTCTTCAGGAGTCATTTTTCTATTCACTGCCCTAATTTTTTTAGAATAGACTGTGAGATCCGTGCTGCTAAATTCAGGATTTCCGCTAAAAGTTCCCAATCCGATATCTATAGAGATATTTTCTTTGAAAATATCATCTTGTATGACTAAGACTTTTTCGGGGACTTTGATTTGTTTTAAATCTAATTTATTAATGTAGTATTGGAGGTAATGTTTCCCTATGACGCGATCCAATCGAGCTTGTTTATTTATATAACCCAACCACCTACGGCTTTCCATAAATTCAGAATGAGTCAATAGCAAATCGCAAGCTCTCAAGGAGGTCAAAAATTCTTCAATTCGATGCTTTGTTTGAATACCGTCCATATTCGCAGCTAAAATAGCGGGTCCCTTAATCATCATTTTTTGGCTTCTGTCTATATTGAGCAACCAGCCGAGACGAAGAATCAGCGCTTCATGACAATGGATATTGGCTACACGGAAGAGGTCTTCTTGGAATGCTGGATCAAGAGATTTAAACTCCTGATCTGAAAAGGAAAAAGTTCCTAACCCTGCGGCTTTTAACATCCATTGATCTTTAGCGGAAAATTCCATGTTGAATGGTTTTACAGCGTCTAGCAGAAGTTTTATTTTTTCTCCTGCATCGGTTTGATCATTTACAAGCATTGTTGTGAAGGGAGAGCATGCAAGATCTAGCTCACAAACAATGGAAGGATCTAATAAAAGGAGGATCGATAGTAGTTCTTTTGTACCTCCCGCAAGCGTAGTTCCTAACATTACCTTATGATCCCCACTGAATAGGGCTCGATCTAGCAAAATCTTTTTCGTAGACGGAGGAGCGATAGTGAGATCAACGGGAATGTTTTCCTCTTGAGCAAAAAATAACATGTCTTCTAAGGCGGCAGTTGAGAGGAGTGAAATGGGTAGTTCACCATTTAAGGATTTGTTTGGAGTTAGAAGAAGAGCGAAAAATTCTTTTGTGTTTATATTATTATTTTCATGTTTAAGAATCTCTAAAAGCCCGTGTCCATACTCATTTTGACCTAATTTTAAAAGAGCTGCAAGGGGGGATCCTTGATGCAAGCAATAAGTATCACGATTATTTTCTGATTTTATTTTGGAGAGAATAAGAATTTCGGTTTTATCATAGCCTTTTAAAACTTCGGAGAAATAGATGTTTAGATTTTTCTTATCATACAGAATTACCGGCTCAACAAAAATAGTTTCCTCATTTTCAAGCTGGCGTCTGCCACTTGCGAGATGATGTTTTTTTGGATGGAATCTTCCTTCTTCAATTATTCCGTTTGGAAAACGGTGTATTCCTCTTTTCCAAGTGTTTGTTTTTCCCCAGATATCTTTCACCGTTTCATTGATGCTCTCTTCAACCACTTCAACAATGTCATCTCTGTTAATAATTTTAATTTTTTTTATTTCTGGGTTGTTTCCAAGGATTTCTGGATTTAAGGCTTTTTTAGATGCAAGGTCAGTTTTTTTAGTGGCATCTTTATTTTCTTCAGGAAAAATAGAATTATATAGGCTATACAAATCATTTAGCCCAGTAGATTCGCCATTGGTTGGTTGTAGCATATTTTCTCCGTTTTTTGATATATCAATATAAATTAAGTGTTAAAATATTAACTATTTATTATTTACTAATAATTAAATTTGTGTAATAAATGGAAAGCTCTATGAAGTAATTCACTATAATCTTGATCTAGTCCTGGCGGTAGGCTACCGGACTCGGTCTCCTCAAGGGACCCAATTTCGTAAGTGGGCAACAACCACTCTTCGGGAGTACCTTGTAAAGGGCTTTGTAATGGATGATGAACGGCTCAAAAATCCATCCTCCACGTAGCAAAGTTGTTTCCAATTTTTTGGTGCAAAAAATTTTCTAGAGTTTCAGAATGATCCCCTTTTTGAAAAAGGACTTCATTTATGGCTCTCATTTCTAATCGGCTTCTTTCATCTCTTCCACTAAATCAAACCCCTTCGCGCAGCTGTTCTATTCGTTTGAAAAAAATTGTCGAAAAAATCGGGTTAGCGATTATGGAGTTTTTTCGCCTACTCCGAAACTGGCTTTGTGGAACTCCCGCTTCTGCAAATTCCTTGGTGCAAGGCAATCCAGCTCAGGTCGGCCCTCTGGTTCCTCCTATTGCAGCAGCTCCGCCGCCGCTTCTCCGAATGCCTGCGATCCTTCCAAGAGAGTTGCCGAATTTACCTCCTGATGAGGTCAGGAAGCTATTCCGAGAAAAACTGCCGTATTTGGACCAACTAGTTGGGCACTATAAAGCGGGGACTGTATTGAGGGCAGATGTCTATTTGCAACTCTTTGCGAATGTCATGGATGAACTTGGGGTTGCCAATCGCGGATTGGATCAATTTGGAAATCCAGAGCCTTTAGAGATGTTAGATGTGATGAAGCGGATTCGAGAGAAAACAGGTTGGGGTGTTGAAATAAAACAGCTTTTTAATGATGAGCTGCGAGCAGACCTGCCTCCTGCTGATACGCACGCATTCATTGAAGCTGGCCAGGGTCACTTCACTACCTGGATTCGAAGAGAAGGGACGCAATTTGCTAGATGTCCTGAGTATTTGGCAGTCGAAGGTGAAATGATTGAGTCTTTAGGAGAAGAGATTTTAGAATGGAGAGAGCTTCGGGAAAAATCTGTGCATGCTTTTGGAGTTACGTATCCTTTGCTCAATTTTGGGAGAGCACGGGCATTTACTGGACAAATGCCGAATCTAAATACATGCGCTCTGGAATCCTCTGTCCATTTAGTCGCG
>JAZKAZ010000157.1:0-7117 GCA_040388845.1 Chlamydiota bacterium
TCTCAAGAAAGGGGACAAAGTGGAAGCGGTGATTCTTTCTGTAGACAAAGAGAGCAAGAAAATCACTCTTGGCGTCAAGCAGCTGAGCAACAATCCTTGGGAGACAATCGAAAGAACGCTTCCTGTGGGATCGCTTGTCCATGGAATAGTTACGAAGACGACTGCGTTTGGCGCTTTTGTCCAGCTCGATAATGGAATTGAAGCTTTGATCCATGTCACTGAACTTTCTGACCAGCCTTTTGGAAAAGTTGAAGATGTCGTCTCTAAAGGAGATGAAGTCACTGCGAAAGTGATTAAACTCGATCCAGAGCATAAGAAAATCGCTCTTTCTATTAAGGAATACTTGATCGAGAAGAATCAGCTCAATCGCGATGATATCGTCCTAGGAACAAAGGCGAAAAAAGGCAAAAAGAAATCTTCAGAAGAGGGCGGCAAGGGCAAGAAAAAATCTTCTCACGAAGATGACGAAGAAGGAAATAAGGATGAATAAAGATCTCATAGCTATCTTTGAATACCTCGAGCGCGAAAAAGGAATCAAGCGCGAGATTGTGATCAATGCGATTGCAGACTCTTTACGCGCAGCTGCCCGTAAAAGCGTGAAAGGCCTTGGTGAAAAGGTAAGCGTTGAGATTCATCCAAAGACGGGTGAAATTGAAGTTTTCACCCAGAAGAAAATTGTTGAGAAAGTGGCGAATCCCTCTGATGAGATCTCAATTGAAGATGCCCGTGCGCTTGAACCTGAGTGCCAAGTCGGACAATGGCTTGAGATTTCGATCACCCCACAGGATTTTGGAAGGATTGCAGCTGCGGCCGCCCGCCAGGTCATTACCCAGAAGCTCAAAGGGGCTGAACGGGATGTGATCTATGAAGAATACCGACACAGAGCCGGAGAGATCATCTCCGGCACTGTGAAGCGGTTTATTCGAGGACGGACGATTGTCGTTGACCTCGGTAAAGTAGAAGCAATTTTGCCCGAGAGAAATTACCCCAAGCTGGAGCGATACAACGCAGGCGACAAGGTACAGGCGCTCCTTCTTGAAGTGCGCGATACAGAAAATGGGGGAGCTGAAGTTATTTTGACTCGCAGCCATCCTGAATTTGTCGCGCAACTTTTCATCCAAGAAGTGCCTGAACTCCACGATAAAACAGTCGCAATTGAAAAAATTGTGCGCGATCCCGGTTACCGGACTAAACTCGCAGTCCGCTCATTCGATCCAAAAGTCGATCCTGTGGGCACTTGCGTGGGCGTCCGAGGGACTCGCATCAAAAACATCATCCGCGAACTCAACAATGAGAAGATCGACGTCGTTCCTTTTGCAGAAGATCAGATCCAGCTCCTTCAAAATCTTTTGTCCCCTGCTGAGGCGCGCAAAATCAAGGTTTATGAAAACCGGATCTGGATTCTAGTAAATGATGAAGACTATCCGATTGTTATCGGCAAAAAAGGGATGAATGCCCGCCTCATTGGCCATATGATCAATAAGGAAATTGAAGTACAAAAATTGACTGAGTATCAGAAGATCTTGACCATTCAAATGGCAGAACTCGCTGATTTGCCAGAACCTGCTTTTGATGAGCGGCTCAAAATTGAGGGCGTCAGCGGCTTGATTCTGGAGAGCCTAATCGGCTCTGGATTCGAAACACTCCGGATGTTTATGCAAGCTCAGCCTACTGAAATCTCTACAAAAGTGCCGGGTGTGAACTACTACGACCTTGCCGATAAGATTCTGGAACAAACGCGTAAAAAAAAGGTATGACCGTTGGGTAAAAACCTCAAGTTGAATATTAAAAACACCCAGCTCGCCGAAGCTTTTAAAATAAAGAAAGCTCCTTCCGATGAGTCTGAAGCTGTGAGAAAACAGGAAGTTTCTGTTTCGGATAAGTCCGCGGGCGACGAAACAAAAAAACGACTCACGCGGCTTAAAGAAGATACAACGATTACATCTGCGCTCAAACAGGCCGAAAAAACACTTGCATCGCGCGAAAAAGAAGTAGATTCTTCTCTGATCAAAAAAAAGCGGGCGCGTATTATCCAGGATCCTTCATCTCCCGAAGAAGCGTTGCCGGAATTGGCAGATCCAACTCCTGTTGAAGAACCTCCGCAATCTCCCGAAATTCCCACAGGGCACACAAAAGAACAGCACCCGTCTCTGCAAGTGGATAAAGGCGCCGGAGCCGCTCAGGAACCTGCGAAGCTTGAGCCCAAATCTACGGTCAAACCCCCTTCTGTAGAAACTTTACCTCCGGAAACAGGAACTCCTGCCAGACGCGAGGCAGGCGGTCCTCCGCCTCCTGCTAAAGACATTCGCCTTCCTAAACGAAAGGAAGAGGTACGCACTTTTGATTCCCGAGACAGACAGGGACTGCGCGATACAGAAAACGAAGCATGGCGCAAAAGACGCGCCCATAAACCGCGCCGGATGGTTCAAGAAGAGATCGTCCGTCCAAAAAGTTTAACTTTGCGCCTTCCGATCACTATTAAAGACTTAGCTCAGGAGATGAAATTAAAAGCATCTCAACTGATCGCAAAACTTTTCATGCAGGGAATTACCCTCACTTTAAACGATTATCTCGACGATGAAACAGTCGTACAGCTCCTTGGACATGAATTTGATTGCCAGATCAAGATTGATACATCCGAGCAAGAGCGGATCCGGATTACAGATCAAACGATTCGGCAGGAAATTGAAGCCTCCATTACAGGCCATCTGATTCTTCGCCCCCCTGTTGTCACATTCATGGGCCATGTCGATCACGGCAAAACAAGCCTGATTGACGCAATTCGGAAATCGAACCGCGCGGCGGGAGAAGCTGGCGCGATCACGCAGCATATCGGCGCCTTTAAAGTAAAAACTACGGCTGGAGAAGTGACCATTCTCGATACGCCCGGTCATGAAGCTTTTTCTGAAATGCGTTCCCGCGGTGCAAACGTCACAGACATTGTCATTCTCGTGGTCGCAGGCGACGAAGGAATTAAAGCGCAGACGGAAGAGGCAATCCGCCAAGCGAAAGACGCAAAGGTTCCCATTTTAGTTGCCATTAACAAATGCGATAAACCCAATTTTGACGTACAAAAAGTCTACAGGGAACTTGCCGATCGCGACTTGCTTCCGGAAAGTTGGGGTGGAACCACGATTAGCGTCAACTGCTCTGCTGTATCCGGCCAAGGAGTGAACGAGCTTCTCGAGATGATTGCCCTTCAGGCTGAAATTCTTGAACTGCGGGCAAATCCCGACTCTCGAGCTAGAGGAACTGTCCTTGAATCGGAAATGCATAAAGGCCTCGGCGCGGTTGCGACTGTCCTTGTGCAAAACGGGACGCTCCGAAAAGGGGATGCGATCGTGTTTGGCCATTTTTCAGGCCGAATCAAAACTCTGCAGGACGATCATGGCAAATCGATCGATGAAGCAGGTCCTTCGACTCCTGTGAAAATCACAGGACTTTCCGAGCTTGCATTGGCTGGAAATGAGTTCATCGTTGTGAAAAACGAAAAAGAAGCAAGAGAGCTTGCTGGCGCCCGTGCGGAAGGTGCTGAACGAGACCTCCAATCCAAGCCAAAACTTGGCAGCCTTGAAAAAATGATGGCGAAAAGAGAAAGCGGAGAAAGAAAAATTCTCCCTCTGATTCTACGCGCAGACGTTCAAGGGTCTTTGGAGGCTTTGCGAAACTCCCTGCTTAAAATTAAATCCGATAAAGTGCGATTGGAAATTGTCAATGCGGATGTGGGCGAAATTTCCGAGTCTGATATCGCGTTGGCAGCCGCATCAAAGGCGACCATTGTAGGCTTCCACACAAGCATCGAAAGTCATGCCGATGATTTGATCAAACAAAAAAATGTCGCTGTTTATACGCAGGATGTCATCTATCATTTGATCGACGAAGTCAAAAACCGGATGCGCACTCTCCTCGACAAATTAGAAAAAGAGACAGATACAGGCGCAGCCCTCGTCAAGGCCGTATTTAAATCCTCCCAATTTGGAACCATCGCAGGCTGCCAGATCACGGAAGGAGCGATTAAGCGGCAACACTTGGTACGCCAAATTCGGAATAATGAAGTGATCTGGAAGGGCAAAATCGCCTCTCTCAAACGCTTGAAAGAAGACATCAAGGAAGTGCAGAAGGGGTTTGAGTGCGGTATTCTCTTGGAGGGTCAAAGCGATCTGAAAGAGGGAGATATCATCCAGGCCTATGAGATCACTTATCTCGAGCAAGATCTATAACAAAACTATTTAAGGCAGTTCTTTGAAAAAAAATCGTCTCGCGCGCGTGAATTCTTTACTGAAAGAGGTCATTTCTGAAGTGATCCAAAAAGAGGTGAGCAATCCTCATGTCACCTCCTTTGTCTCTGTGACAAATGTCGAGACCTCTCCCGACCTCCATCATGCCAAGGTGTCGATTAGCCTCATTGGAACAGATCTTGAGAAAGAAAAAATCCTTGCGGCGCTCCAGACAGCCGCAGGGTTTATTGCAGTCAACGCCGCAAAAAAAGTGAGGCTCCGTTATTTTCCCAATCTCACTTTCAAGCTCGACACTTCTCTGGATGAACATATGCGTATCCAAAAAATTTTGGGAGATATTGAAAAAGAACGTCTTTCCCGCATAGAATCCGATGAAAAACAATAGCGGAATCCTTTTAGTCGACAAAGAAATCGGATCGACCTCCTTTCGGCTCGTCTCTTTGCTCCGCCGCATCACCAAGTTAGAAAAAATTGGCCATGCAGGGACACTCGATCCATTCGCAACCGGCGTCATGGTGATGCTCGTGGGACGGGAATTTACAAGACGCTCCGATGAATTTCTCAATTCAGATAAGCAATATAGAGCCGTATTAAGACTTGGAATCACCACCGATAGTTACGATCGGGAAGGGGCTGTGATCCAGACAAGTGAGATCGTTCCTGAATCCTCTCAAGTAGAGTCCGCCCTCAGAGCCTTTCAGGGAGAAATTTTGCAAACTCCCCCTATGTTTTCCGCAAAGAAAATGGGCGGGCAAAAACTTTGCGATCTAGCTCGGCGGGGAATCACCATCGACCGGCCCGCAGTCAAAGTAGTCCTCCAGACTACCCTTCTTCGCTATGAATACCCCGATCTCGAAATTGAGGTATCTTGTAGCAAAGGGACCTATATCCGATCGGTCGCCCATGATCTCGGACAAATGCTCGGCTGCGGCGCACATCTCATTTCTTTGACAAGACTTAGGTCCGGCCCCTTTCTTCTTGCAGACTGCCTTCCGCAGCACCTTCTTAAAAACCCTGAGTTTGATGTTTCCCCCTATCTCAAAACCATGCTGTAGGGATTTCAATGAATATTTATACATCCATTCCCAAAAAGTCCCACTCAACAGCTCTCACCATCGGCTTTTTTGATGGAGTCCATCTCGGCCATCAAAACCTGATCCAAGCACTACGCGAAACAGGAGAGAAAACAACGGTACTCACCTTTAGCAATCCCCCTTGGCAAGTTTTCAAACCAGGAGCCCCCCTCAATTTATTGACTTCCTTCTCGCTTAAATTGGCTCTTTTAGAAAAATATGGCGTAGATGCCGTGATCGCTCTCCCCTTTACCCGGGAATTTGCATCGACTTCCTATGAAGACCTCCTTTCCCAATTCACCCTTTCCCATCTCATTTTAGGAATCGGCTCCGAATTTGGAAAAAATCGAGAAGGAAATGCGGCCAATGTGCAGAACATCGCTTTGCAAAAAGGTTTTAAAGTTCAGTATATCTCCAAAACAATCGTCGATGGAGAGATTGTCTCCTCCAGCCGTATCCGTCAGTATATCTTATCCAACCAACTCGCAAAGGCAGAGCGTCTTTTAGGCCGTCCCTACGCCCTTTTATTCCCCCCTGGGCGCCAGATGATGACCCAAGACTTATGTCTTCCTCCCGATGGCATCTATCCTGTGCGGATCGATGAACTATCCGACCAGCTAGAGATCAAAACAGTCCTCAAAGAGCGCTCTTTAACCCTTTCGCGCACTTACCCAAACCAATTTTTAATCAACTTCGACTCAATCAGGTAACCCTATGTCTCAAAATACCAATCTTTCTTGTGGAATCGTCGGGCTGCCGAATGTGGGCAAATCGACTCTATTCAATGCACTGACACGCAAGCAGATCCCCTCAGAAAATTATCCTTTTTGCACCATCGATCCCAATGTGGGCATCGTCCTTCTCGCAGATCCGCGCCTCCAGATTCTCTCCGATCAATCGGGCAGCCGGAAAATCATCAATGCCATGGTGACTTTTGTCGATATTGCAGGTCTTGTAAAAGGAGCCTCTAAAGGAGAGGGTTTAGGAAATCAGTTTCTCTCCCACATCCGCGAAACAGATGCCATTGTCCAAGTTGTCCGCTGCTTCGAAAATGACGATGTGATCCATGTCGCAGGCAAAGTCGATCCCATTGAAGATATCGAAGTCATCACCCTCGAGCTCATCCTTGCTGATCTCCAAATGGTCGAAAACACGCTCAGCCGTTTAGAAAAGCAGGCAAAAACCAAAAAAGAACTGATCCCGAATGTCGACTTTTTGAAAAAGGCAAACGCCCACCTCAATCAAAACCTTCCCATGCGCGCTTTATCACTGACGCCCGAAGAAGAAGTTCTAGCAAAGCTCTATTCATTCCTCACCCGCAAAAAAGTGCTCTACGTCTGCAATGTGGGAGAAAACGACGTTCCAGAACTCAACAATCCTTTCGTGGAAAGAGTGCGCGCCTACGCTGCCAAAGAGGGAAGCCGCGTGGTTCCCATCTGCGCCCGAATCGAAGAGGAAATTTCACGCCTCGACGAAAAGGACGCCGCTGAATTTCTGCAGAGCTTAGGCCTGAAAGAGTCGGGACTCGATCGCTTGGGCAAAGAAGCATTTTCGCTTCTCGGCCTCATCACCTACATCACCACCGGTGAGATCGAAACACGCGCATGGATGATCACAAAGGGAAGCACAGCAGCAGAGGCTGCCGGCAAAATCCATAGCGACATCGAAAAGGGATTTATCCGCGCAGAAGTAGTCAGCTTTGAGGATATGATCCGCTATGAGGGACGCGTCGGGGCAAGAGAGGCAGGGCGAGCGCGCTCCGAGGGACGCGAGTACATCGTCCAAGACGGCGATATGTTCAACTTC
>JAZKAZ010000157.1:7234-8139 GCA_040388845.1 Chlamydiota bacterium
TATTTGGCTATTGACCTGTTTACGATCGTTCAACCCCGGGACTTTGACGTGGGCTCAGATCTAGAAAAAACAGGATCCGTTTCACGGGCAGGATAAAAAAGTATTTTCTTTTTTTTTGCACTTTAGGTTATCATCTTTTGCTATGACGCCCATCAGTACTACTTTACGAGATATTTTCTGCACTCTCTCTGATGTAAGAGATTCCTCCCCTCTTATCGGCCGTCCCAAGGGCTGGCTTGCTCTACTAAATCACATCCATAGAGGGCAACTCCCAGAGTTAGAAAAATTACTCGCCTCCGACTCTCATCTCGCAATTTACGAAGAGGGAGATCAAATGCCTAATTTTCTTACTAGTTTTTATGGAGAATCCAGCTTTGATCCCCCCCAAACAGCTCTTTGCATAGCTGCGATCTCTGCCCCTGTTGAAATTGCAAAAGCTTTAGTTGCCCATGGTGCAAATGTAGATGGTGTAACTGCCAGCGAAGAGGTCCGAAGCTCTCCTCTTTTTATGGCAATTTTGAATGACAACTTACCCATTGCGGAATTTTTAATTGCAAAGGGAGCTAACTTAGAAAAGCAACTCCTCCAATGTTCGAATAAAGTCTCCCCTCTTAACGCAGCTATTAGCTGCGGCAGATTTTCTATTGCAAATCTTCTGATTGAACATGGAGCTGATGTAAACCAGAAAGATGAAAGCGGAAAGACACCGTTATTCTATTTTTTGACCGGCGCCCTTTTTCAATCAGAAAAAGATAAAACGGGCATCCTCAAACAACTAGCTAAAACCTTAGTCGATTCTGGCGCAGACCTTTCTCTCCTTGACGATGAGACTGTTTGCGCATCTTTACAAGAAAAAGCTGATTTCTACAGCGTGGGAGAGTTAACTCAGCCTTTGATTCAAAGGC
>JAZKAZ010000157.1:8149-28200 GCA_040388845.1 Chlamydiota bacterium
AGGCTCGCACTCGTCCAGGCAGCTCATAAAAACCGAATTGAAAGAGAGACTGATCTCCATTTTCCGAAGCACCTTACGCTCTCTTCTCTCATTGTTGAATATGCAATCCCTTCCTTTGCTCTCAAGATTTAATCTTCTCAGAAAAATCTGGATATTTTCGCTTAAGTTTACGATTATATATATTTTTAGATCGGACGAGGCGGAAAAATGCGAATGTATCTTACAGTATTTTGGATGTGCGCAGCTCTCTTTCTCCAGGGAACAGAAACGATGATCAAAGAGGAAATGATGGAAACAGCAGAAACTCCCAAATATCTCTATAAAATCCTCTCGTCTAAACATTGGCAAGCCTCTCAAAATAGAAAGACCGTTATCCTCTCTGCCAATGATGATGCCTTCATCCATTTTTCAAAAGAGGACCAATTGGATCGGATCTTGGCAAAATTTTGGTCTGATGCTCCCCAATTTGTGGTTTTAAAGATCGATACAGAAAAACTTGAGGGAGATTTGGTCTATGAAGCAAATCCAGGCGGCTCTGCTAAGTATTATCACCTTTATCAGGGCTTCATCCCCTTCGGCTCCATTGCCGAATCGAAAATTGTCTATCGCGAACCGCTTGATTCTTCCCATGTGCGCAAATTAGATATCGTATACACCGGCGATCCAGTTTTGAGACGCCCGGCCCGGGAGCTTTCCGTGGAGGAAATCTTAAGTCCAGAGATCCAAAACTTAATTGAAGACATGAAGGTAACGATGAGGGCAGCTCCTGGAGTTGGCCTCGCAGCACCCCAAATTGGCCAGGGAATTCAATTAGTCGTGATTGAAGATATGGATCACACTCACTTAACTGCTGCGCAAATTTTAGAAAGAAACCGATATAAAGTGCCTTTCCATGTAGTAATCAACCCGAAGATCTTTGTAGAAGAGACAGAGATGTTTGAATTTTTCGAAGCATGCTTGAGCCTACCTCAATTTGTGGGGGTAATTCCTCGAGCCAAATCGGTGCGTGTAGAGTGCCTCAATGAGAAGGGAGAGCCCGTCGTGCTTCGGGGCACAGGTTGGTATGCCCGGATTCTGCAACATGAGATTGACCATTTAAATGGGACTTTATGGATCGACCGAGCTCTGCTGCCAACTTTAATGACAGAAGAAAACTACATTAAGCTCTGGAAAGGGAAAAGTGTGAAAGAGTGTCTTTGCGACCTTATGCAGGCCCATAAATCCGAGGAATCCTGCTATTAAAAAAGCAAAGCACCTCATAAGGAACTGTCTCACAGAGATGGGCGATTTCCAAGAGTCCGATCTCTTCGAAGCCTTGCTTTCCGATTAAAACTACCTCATCTCCCACATAGACCTCTTCCATTCCAATGTTGATCATGCACTGATCCATGCAAACAATTCCGACGATTGGGAACCTCTTGCCTCGGATCAAAACTGCCCCGCGATTCGACAACTTCCGCCGGTAGCCGTCTCCGTAGCCAATTGGGACTGTCACAATGCGTGTCTGAGAAGGCGTTATATAGGTATGGTTGTAGCTGATCCCCTCCCCTTTTGCCACCACCTTAAAATAAGAGACTTTGGACTTGAGCGAAAAACAGGGGGCAATTCCTTGGAGCTCTGCGGGCGGATTTTCTGGAAGATAGCCATAGGCCAGGAGCCCAGGCCGAACCATGTCTAAATGCGCATGGCGGTAGTGAGCAACTCCTCCAGAGTTGGCCAAATGGCGAAGATGGCCTTCAAATTTTGGATGTTCGATCAACCCTTGGAAGGCCTGAATTTGTTTTTCGGCAATGGGATCTTCCGCGCGGTCTGAACTCGCAAGATGGGAGTAGATTCCCACCACTTCAAAACATTTAAGCGACTTGAGATAAGGAAAAAGTTCTTCTGCTGTACTACAGCGCACTCCGGTCCGTTGCATCCCCGTATCCACCTCTAAGTGAATGCGGCATTTGCGCTGAAGCGTCTCGCATCTGGCAGCAACTAATCCCGCCTTGTATTTTGAGCTGATCGTAAATTCGAGGTTGAAATGGATGAGATCGTCTACCTGATTTTCATGAACTGCGCCAAAGACCAAAATAGGAATTTGAACCCCCGCCTGGCGTAAATTGACCCCCTCTTGAAGGCACGATACCCCGAGATAATCGACGCCCGCATCTGCGGCAGCGACTCCGATTCCGCATAATCCATGCCCATAAGCATTGGCTTTCACGGGAAGACAAAATAAACTTCTTCCAATATAGTTGCGGATGATTGCGATGTTCTTCCGAAATTGGCCCAGATCGACCTCAATCCAGGTCGGGTGGGCATATCTTTCTTCCATAGGATTCCTCGTTTCAGAAAAGATATCAGAACGCCTCATTCTTTTGACCTTGACGCCGGACAAAAACCTCCGCTACAGTCTTACATTGCGGGAGAAACTCAATAGATGGCAGAAAAAACCGAAAAGGCGACCCCTAAGAAGCTGAAAGACGCCCGTAAAAAGGGTCAGGTAGCTAAAGTACAGGATCTGCCTGCCGCTTTGACTTTTATTGTCTCTATCACGGGCGCATTGGCATCCGTTGGTTTCTTTTTTGAACAAATGGGAAGTTTTCTCCTTCAAATGTTCCGGGAAGTTGCCAATACCGGCGGCGATTTTGAAACGAGAGCCGGCGGCTATTTCTATTTAGCGATGCAAACTATCTTAAATGCGAGCCTGCCTTTAATGGTGATCGTCTGCTTCGTAGGTGTTTTGGTAAGCTTCTTGGTAGTAGGGCCCGTTTTCTCCTTCCAAGCGATGAAATTTGATCTCAAAAAACTCAATCCCATCGATGGAATTAAACAAAAATTCAAACTAAAAGTATTGGTTGAATTATTGAAGTCGATCGCTAAGATTACAGGAGCTGCGATCATCATCTACATCATTATCTGGAATAGTATCCCTGAGCTGATCAGCACTGTGTTGATGCCTCTTTTGGCAAGCGCCTCCATTGTCAACGATTTCCTTTTTACTGCAGCTATCCGAGTGGGTATTTTTTTCTTACTGGTCGGGCTTTTCGATCTCGCTTTTCAAAAACGAAATTTTGCTCACGAAATGAAGATGGAAAAATTCGAGGTCAAGCAAGAGTATAAAGATACAGAGGGCGACCCGATGATCAAAGGCAAGCGAAAGGAGCTTTCTAGAGAAATTGCCTATCAGGAAGGGCCTGGAGCTGCCCGAAGGGCGCGCGCCATCATCACCAACCCTACCCACATCGCCGTTGCCTTAAAATATAACCCCGAAGAGGAGCCCGCTCCAATCATCCTGACGATGGGACAAGGACTTATCGCAGATCAGATCATCAAAATAGGTCTCGAAAACAAAATCCCAATCATGCGAAACGTAGATTTAGCAAGAGAGCTATACAGTAAAGGGAGAATTTCGGATTATATACCTGAGGACACGTATCAGGCGATTGCTGAAATCCTCAAATGGATTGAATCCTTGGAAGAAAATCCCGATGTCAATGTGGAACTCTTTAAATGAATAAATTATTAGATCGAATCACTAGGTTTTTAGGGGGCGAGAAAGCGCTGAATGCGATCTCGAGCTCAAGCGACTTGCTGCTCGCTGCCATCATCATCTCCATCATCATGATGTTGATTTTCCCTGTTTCTCCTCATATGATCGACGTTTTGATCTCGATCAACCTAGCCGTCTCTGTCTGCCTTCTTTTCGTGGCGATCTATATTCAAAAAGCAGTCCAGCTTTCGATGTTTCCGTCGCTTCTACTCTTGACCACTCTCTATCGCCTGGGCGTCAATATTTCCTCAACTCGCCAGATCTTGCTCCACGCCAATGCGGGGAAGATCATTTTTGCCTTCGGGAATTTCGTAGTAGGCGGCAACTACGTAGTAGGCGGCGTTATCTTCCTCATCATCACGATCGTCCAATTCATCGTGGTGGTCAAGGGCGCAGAACGAGTGGCAGAGGTCGCCGCTCGCTTCACCTTGGACGCAATGCCCGGCAAGCAGATGTCGATCGACGCAGATCTTCGTGCAGGGACAATCGATCAGCAGACAGCCCGAGAGCTCAGGCTTGGCCTCACTAAAGAAAGCCAACTTTACGGCGCGATGGACGGCGCGATGAAGTTCGTAAAAGGAGATGCGATCGCAGGGATCGTGATCACCGCAATCAACGTCATCGGCGGCTTGATCATCGGGGTGACAATGCACGGCATGTCGCTTGCCGATTCAGCTAAAATTTACTCGCTCCTCTCCATTGGGGACGGTTTAGTTTCCCAAATTCCCGCATTGATGATTGCCATCACTGCAGGTATCGTGACCACCCGCGTCTCCAGCGAGCGGAAAGATTCTCACTTGGGAAAAGAAATTTCCGAGCAAATCCTAAAACAGCCCAAAGCCTTGATGATCGCAGGCGGTGTTTTACTCCTGATGGCTTGGATCCCCGGGTTTCCAGCGATTCCTTTTTTACTCTTAGCTGCTGTCATCGGCATATTTGGATATGTCTTCTGGTCAACCGCTCGTAGAGTTGCTGCAAAATCTGCCGCAGGAATTAGCGCAATGGGAACCGATGTAAAAGGGCATGCCGTATCAGGCGGTAGCGCAGAGGACTATGCTTTAACCCTTCCCGTTGTTTTAGAAGTGGGGTCCTCCATCTCTCTTTTGATCCGCAAAGATAAACAAGGACTCACCTTCATCGACCAAATGATCCCAAAAATGCGCCATGCCCTCTACCAAGATCTAGGGGTGCGCTTTCCCGGAGTTCATGTCCGCACCGACTCCCCCAGCCTAGAGCCAAATGAATACGCCATCCATTTGAATGAAGTGCCGATTGTCCGTGGGAAAATCATCTTAAAGCATCTTTTGACAAATGAGACAGAAGAGACGCTCCGGCGCTACAATATCCCTTTCATCACCGCGAAAGGAACTTTGAATATGCCGACACTCTGGGTCGATGAAAAATACCAAGAGATCCTGCAGCGGGCGGGGATCCGTTTCTGGACCGGACTTGAAGTCATGATCCTCCATCTATCCAAGTTTTATAAACAATACGCCAATGAATTCATCGGCATCCAAGAAGTGCGGGCGATTTTGGAATTCGTGGAAAAATCGTTTCCCGACCTTATCAAAGAGGTCACTCGCTTAGTCCCGCTCCAAAAACTCACAGAAATTCTCCGCAGACTCGTGCAAGAGCAAGTATCCATCAAGGATCTCCGGACGATCCTGGAGGCCTTAAGCGAATGGGCGCAAACAGAAAAAGACGTGGTTCTCCTCACAGAATACGTTCGCTCTTCCATGAAGCGCTTCATCAGCTACAAATATTCGCTCGGCCAATCTGTTTTATCGGTCTACCTCCTAGATCCCGAAATCGAAGATATGGTCCGCGGCGCGATCAAA
Source organism: Chlamydiota bacterium (assembly GCA_040388845.1). Lineage (GTDB taxonomy): Bacteria > Chlamydiota > Chlamydiia > Chlamydiales > SM23-39 > JAZKAZ01. The sequence continues at coordinate 13,526 of JAZKAZ010000157.1, forward strand.
CAGACATCTGCCGGCTCCTATCTTGCGCTCGATCCCGATTCAGTCCAGCTCATCCTCCATTCAATGCGCAACACCATCCAGCCAACCCCTTCCGGCGGACAGCCTCCTGTACTGCTGACTGCAATCGATGTGCGCAGATTCGTGCGCAAACTGATCGAGGGGGAGTTCCCCGACCTTGCGGTCGTCTCGTATCAGGAAATCGTGCCTGAGATCCGCATCCAGCCTCTTGGTCGCGTGCAATTAACTTAAATCATTCTCATTCACTGATATATATCCCTCTATTGAGTCGCCTCCTCATTGGTTCTCAATGACTTATGATTTCTAAAAAGAAGACATTTCTGCTTAACCTTTATAAAGATATTATTTTACTTTTAAATTAATTTATTGTATAATTGAGAATAAGAAATACTATTTATTATTAAAACAAGGTGGAATATGAGTGTAACATTAGTACGAGGCATTTGTTCGGGTGCTCTAAACCCAATTGATGAATTAAATTCCGATATTGCGCGGTTAGAAGCTGATATGCAGAAAAACCCGCAAAATGCAGCGATCGATGAAGAATCGATCAATATCGATAAACAAGAGCTGTCCATGGAAGAAGAATCACAAAAATTATTCCTCGCTGGAAAAGATCCAGAAAAATTTAATGATCTTCAAGACGAATTATTGCTTCTAGAAAAATCAAGAGAAGACAAGACAGGTAAAACCTTACTAGAAACTCCTGCACAACTCAACCACGCCCTGCTAAGCGCCATGATCGCCGATATTCGAAAAACAGACCCCCACTTTGCTCCTATGGGCACGGAAGAAGGAAACGAAGCATTGATTGGATTACAGCAACTCATTGACCGAATGTAATTCCCATTCCTCCATCACCACTTCGAGGGGATCTCTCCCCTCGAACTTTTTCAGAATTTCGCCTCTTTCCCTTTTGTATTTCCTCCTGAGTGCTCCAGTTTCCGGGTCAGTTGGATCCACCGCAAAAACAGGCAGGTTAAGGACCGGATGGTTTTCTTTTTCAAGAGCCTCCATCGGCTGGATCCCCAGGCTCTCGTCCATTTCAAGCTGAGACTTAAACTGATCTATTGATTTCTCCATTTGTTCCAACCTAACCAGAAAATTCTTGGAATTATGAACTCCAAATCCATGGAGAATCCCAATGAGAAAATGGTTATCTTTGAGAACACTTTTGACAGGGTCGTTATCGAGCTCAAAACTTTTGAGCATCTGATTTACGTCGATCTTTTTCCCCAGCACACTTTCAAAAATTTCCCGATGTTCAATTACTGTTTTTCGAAAGTTGTCCTTATGAATCAAGAGCATTTTGATCGTGCAGTCTCTCCTCTCATCTCCAACTGTTCTAAAAATCATTTTTTTTTGAGGAAACAGACTCTGGTACTTAACCCAAGTTTTCCAGCCATCGGTTTTGAGCCAAAAAGAACATAAATCAGCCCTTCTTTATAGAGAATTCGGTAAAAAAATTGACGCAAAACATCGCGATCTTGTTCAGAAATCTCCGTTATTTTACTCGGTGGAGAGGGGTAGAAATAACTAGCACCGGCTAAACAAACTAGAGCAAACATAAAAAAAAAGAGAAAGAACCGAATGAATTTTATTTGAAGCAAACCTCGCACCAAAATTTATGATTCGGATTGCAATGACTGCAATGTTTGCATTCCCAATAACCTTTATCGCAATCTGCCACCCACATGTCGGTAAAATACAACCCATCATCATTTCTGTAGAGCGCAGAAGTCTTGATTTCACGCCCCTGAGTCAAAATAAAAATTCCATTTTTATCAATCTTGACTTGATGAGGCATAACATATATCCGCTCTTCTAGCTCAATTTTTTTCGAGCAATCGGCGGCGTGCAAAGAACAAAAAGCAAGCGCGAAATAGATTAACATCTTCACAAATAGCTCCTATGAAAACGAAGGATATTAAATTATTTTTTTATATTTTCCCAGAGAATTTCTATTCAATTAGCAGCTCGCTCTGCTGAAGCCATTAAAATTGCCAAAAAGCTCGTGTTTGGTGGTGGGCCGCTTCGGCTCATCACGAAACACGAGCCCTCAACTGGAGGCGCGCAGCGCCGGAAGGCGAGAGGACCTGAACAGTGGCCGATTGTACTATAGTTTATTGACCCGTTTACGATCGTCGAATCGCGGGAGCTTTCGCGTGGGTCCAAATCCAAGTTTTTGGCCGATTGTGGTATAGTATAGTTGTCTTAATAGAAAGGACATTTTGGATGGACAATCTGTCGATTCCAATAAATAAGAGAAAAATCGATGCATTTTGCAGGAAAGGGGCGCATTCCCATTTTCTGGGTAGAGAAAAAGTTACCGCAGAGATCGCGGAGGTCGCAGTGAATTTTTTCCTACCCAGAAAATGGGAATGCGCCCAGTCGTTATTTCCGCGATGAAGTCTTGTCCAAAGCGAAAATTCTTTATAGAAAATAGGATTTAATGCTACTGCAGTAACGCATCACATTTCTCCATGTGTTTTAGATACTTAGATCTGCCCATCCACAGCACCTTGTAATTTCTAAATCCGATTTAGAAATTACAAGGTGCTCATTTAAATTTTAAAGAACTCTGAGAGAATTGACTTAAAAGAGCTTGGTTCAGTAAAGAAAAGAGTGACGACACCCTCTTTTCTACGAGCTGAAACCACCCTATGAGCGACCCTCACATTTCCCCTTCTGTCCCAGTAAGCCCTCAAGCGGTCAAGATGATCCAACAAGAGGCCACCTCGGAAATTGCCATGCAGGTCGAAAGCGATGAAGACCTCAACCAATATTTCGAACTCTCTCTCTTCAATCCCATGACTCAAGCGCAGCGTTTCCGCGATCTCAAAGATGTTCGCCTAAGCCATAAACTCGAAGAAACCGCATCTGCAGAGGAGGGGAAAGTTCTCGAGGTGGAAAAGATCGATGAAGTTGCCTCCCGCTTCCAACGGAATAATTACGAGCTCAATGCGCGCACTTTGATGATCCTACACGGCCAGATTGCAAGAAGCGATACGCCGGAACAAATTTTGGACAAAGTACGCGCAATCTATGCCGACCCATCGCTTGCAGATGAGGCGCTCGATTTTCTCATAGAGACAACTGTTGATCCCGAAATGCAGGCCAAAATCCGCGAGGCCAAAGAAATTTTGAATGCAGCGCAAGGAAGGGAGATCAAGGCTGGGCGCAATATGGGAGCGCAGGCACGCGAGTTTTCTCAAGAGGGTCTCGGCTCTCCCACAAGTTTGCGCGACCTTTATCGAGACATCACCGGTACTGCAAGGGAGCCGCTCAAACTCTTCGATGAACTCTCCGAAAAATTTCGCTATCCTAAATTGAAATCGGTGATTACATTCCTGCTCCATTCTCTCGGCCAGGATCTCAAATCAAAAGGCCCCTCCATTGCTCGGGGAGAGCTCAAAAGGCTGCTGGATGAAACGAGATCTTTACAAGGCATTTTAGGCGTTTTCCGCTTCTTCCAATCGCGCATGAGGCTGATCTCCAGAGAGTTTACCTCTTATTCACTCACAATGCCCCAAAAGCTCGACTTTGAACTGCTTGCCCGCACCTTCATCAAGATGTTGGCAGAGCGCTACATGAACCCCGAAAAAATCATGCAGACAGCAAAGCTTTTAGGCGTCTCAGAAGAAGTGGCTGCCCAAATCATTATTTACACACAGATGCGAGACGCCCTGAAACAAATCGCGCCCAGATATTATCGCAATCCGCAGCACCGGGATGAACTTCTCAAAGCCTTTATCGATGCCTTAGAAAAGCTGGAGGATGAATTGGAGGAAGAAGAAGATGATGAGGATGAAGAGAAAAAATGACAAATGTATTTGAGGCGCTTTTACACGATTTGGGGCGCATCTTCAATCTCTCGCTCCACGTCGACAAATATAATGCCTGCTCGATCCGGATTCATGAAAATTTAATCGTCCAGATCCAACTCGACATTTCTCAAGAGCACCTTTTTTTCTTTTCAAAACTCGTGGAAATCCCTCCGGGCAAATTTAGAGAAAACGTCTTACAGGAGGCCCTTAAGGCAAACGGGCTAGCAGATCCCCGAATTGGAATTTTTGGCTATATGGCGGCGCTCAATTTTTTAAGCCTCTACCAGCGCTATCCTCTCCAAGTATTGAATGGAGATAGACTTGCAGGTCTATTAGGGGCCTTTCTCGAGTATGGGGAGAGCTGGAGAAAAGCGATTGCAAATGGGCAGCCAGCACCCCCCTCTTCGACGCTCAATCGAAGCAGTTTTGGAAAGATAGTTTGAAGACTGATTTGCATTGGATGCGGATTGGTTTAAAACCCCATCATGGGATTTGCGTCCCTCTTTTTTCGCTCAGGTCGAACAAAAGCTGCGGGATTGGGGAATTTTTCGATTTGAACCCGCTCATCGACTGGTGCAGCACTTTAAACCTCGATTGCCTTCAGCTTCTTCCTCTAAATGATACAGGCAGCGATCCGAGTCCCTATAATCCCATTTCTTCTTGCGCGCTCGATCCAGTTTATTTGAGTTTGCGATCGCTTCCCTCTTTAGGAAAGCTCGCCCCTGAGTTGGAAAAATGGAGCTTCTCAAACCAAGCGCTTAAATTCACAGTGAAACAAAAAAAAATGGAATGGCTTTTTCTCTACTTTCAACAAATGTTTCCTAGCATTTCGAAAAAAGCCGAATATCAATCGTTTTTAAACAAACATTCTTGGCTCAAAACGTATGCTCTATTCAAAGCGCTCAAAAATACTTTTGGTGAAACCCGGTGGACGGAATGGCCCCTTCAATTCCAGAGCCCCGAAAAGGTGGATTTCAAGGAACATAAACTCGCTATTGAATTTCACTCTTTTGTCCAATATCTTTGTTTTTCTCAGATGGAGGCAGTGCATGCCTATGCCAATCAAAAAGGAATCTTCATCCAAGGAGATATTCCCATTTTACTCAGTCCCGATAGTGCAGATGTCTGGGCAGAACCCTCTCTTTTTTATTTAAATCTCTCCGCTGGGGCGCCACCTGATTTCTACAACTCGCTCGGGCAGCATTGGGGTTTTCCCCTCTTCAATTGGGATGCAATGCGGCAAGACGGCTTTTCGTGGTGGAAGCGGAGGCTGAATGCCATAGAATCCCTTTTTTCTATGTACCGGATCGATCATGTCGTAGGTTTTTTTCGAATTTGGGCAATTGGAGAGGGGCAACTGCCCATCGAGGGATTTTTCATCCCTTCCGATCCCGATCTTTGGGGTCCCCAAGGAAAGGAGCTTCTCGAGATGATGATCGAGGCTTCTTTACTTCTCCCAATTGCAGAGGATCTAGGGACGATCCCGGACGTGGTTTATCGCACCTTAAAAGATCTTGGGATCTGCGGGACGAAAGTGATCCGTTGGCAAAGGAATTTTAACGGCGATCGAGAGTTTGTCCCCTATCGTGAGTATGAACCTTTGAGTATGACTACTGTTTCAACTCCCGATATGGAGCCTCTTCAGGCTTGGTGGCAAAACCAACCTGAGGACGCCGAGGTTTTTGCTAGATTCAAAGGGTGGGAATATCCTTGCGTATTGACAAAGGAAAAACATCTTGAAATTTTGCGCGATGCGCACCATACGCCGAGCTTTTTCCACATCAATCTTTTGCAAGAGTATCTCGCCCTGTTTCCAGAGCTCTCTTGGGGGAATGCAGAGGCCGAGCGGATCAATACGCCGGGCACTCTTCTTCCCGGCAATTGGACGTATCGTTTTAGGCCCCTTGTGGAGGAGATTGTCTCTCATCAGGGGCTGGGAGAGGCCTTTCGGAAGATTTTAAACTAAGAGATACGGAACAATTGAAGTCCCACCGCAAAAGCTGGCTACGAGATTTGCTATCTCCCGCGGAAAGGTCGTAATTTCATACACCTTTTCAGAAACCTTATCTTGGTCTTTTTTGTTTTCCTTTATTGCCTGATCCACATATCGTTCACAGTCTAATGGAATTGCGGGATTTGCAATGGCTCCGCGATTAAGAAGCAAGCGGATGACCTTTACATGTCCAGTTTTAGCTGCTGCATAAAGAGGAGTTGAACCTTCTGGAAAAAACACACTAGGAGTGACAGTAGCAATATTTACATCCGCATTCAATTCAAGTAATATTCTAACCTTAGAAAATGTACTCTGATAATTCGCTTGATTAGCATAAGCAATTACATCAAACAAAACAGTTCTCCCAGATACACCTCCGTAATTAATAAGTTCTGGATTTTTATTAAGAATTCTACCTGCTAATTTAATATTTTTACAAATGACGGCCTGATCAAATACAGTTCGATTATCCCCTCTGATCTTGAAGTTAGAAACTGCAAGTTTGCGACAATTTTCTTCAAATTCCTCGAACGTGGTCTTGTCAGTTATAGAATTTATAAGTGCGGTTGTATTTTTATCCGAGGGGGAAGACTTAGATGAATAGTCCTCACAAAAACGAACTCCCTCTGGCAATACTGATAAAGATGTCATATTATCTCCATTTTTAATTTTTACTAAATAATATTATAAAAAACCAATCTTTTAATTTCAAGTTAATTATTTAATAAATTAAAATATATTATTATTGTTTTTGATATAAGCAACTAACAGTCAATCTGATTGGACTTACTAGAATTTGTATGATTTAAAATAAATATTATACATTTTAGCTTTTGAGCACCAAAATCTCTTTAAGCAGTTTCTTTGTTTGATTGTTTTTAATTATTTTAAAAACTGAATATCCGACAACACCTGTTAACCCAATTATGATTCCCATCCCAGTGGGGATCTCGAGAATCTGATAACCTACAGCTGTTCCCATTCCCCCTATGCTCAAAAGATCTCGCGAAATATTCATCGCCTGATATTGATCGCTTAATTTTATGATGGCAAAAGCCCGTTCATAAAACTTCTTGTCTACGCACCGATCTAAGTCTTTTTTCAACACATATCCCTGACGAGCGCCCCACAAAATTCCAAGAAAAGGAAACAGGGTGGGCCATTTCCTACAGCACGAATCTTGCAAGATGACTTCTTTAGATGAGAGCTTTGAAGGATTGAGCGATGCCTGCCCACTTCCCCCACTTTTGGCACTTTCAAAGCTACCTAATGTACTCATGATCGCTCCTGAATCTAATTTTGGCAGAGAGTATAAATTTTTTAAGAGAAATTCACAAAGGAAGGTTCGCCCCTCTGAGGATAAAGTCAGGTTCTTAAGCTTGACTCCCCTCTTCTTGCGGGCTAAGATGACAAAAAAAGGAGCTTTCCCATGCCGCGCAGCGCCCTCAAGATTCTCATCTTTCTCCTCCCGATTTCTCTTCTTTGCTCCCCTGTGCCCTCATCTCTTTCCACTCTCTATTCCACGCTCGATCCCACTTCGGTGTCTCAACATTTTGCCTTTTACGAGCTCTATCCCAAAACATTGGAAGGCAGGCAGGCGCTCAAACACGCGTGGGATCTTTTGAGCGGCGGCTGCAGCGATTGCGACCCGGAGCTCATCCTTCCCTCGCTCGATCCGCAGCCTTTGATCTCGTTTGTGAATCGAACTACCCATGAAAACGCGCCCATTTTGAATGAGGAGCAGCTCATCGTGATCGAAAAGCTGTCGCGCCACTTGGGAAACAGGCGTCTGAAAGGGTTCGGTCTCTGGGATATGGAGGCATTTTTAAAACTCCCCACAAAAGAGGTCGATTTAGCGCGGGGCCTTCTTTTAGCGGAATTGAGCCAGGATCCAGGAGCTCGTCTAAAAATCCGAAGTTATGAGGCCAATATCGATTTGATGGCGCTCCAAATTTTTGCGAGATTGACTCCCGATGCCACGCCCGAACAAAAGATCCGCGCCATCAATGATTACATTTTTTCTGAAATGCGATTTCGCTTCCCCCCTCACTCTCTTTATGCAAAAGAGATCGATGTCTATACCTTTCTCCCCTCTGTGCTCGACAGCCGCCGGGGCGTTTGCCTAGGCGTCTCCATTCTTTACCTCTCGCTTGCCCAAAGGCTGGATCTGACCCTTGAAGCAATCACGCCGCCGGGGCATATTTACGTTCGGTACGCTCCTGAAGGCGGCGATCTCATCAATATCGAGACCACTGCACGGGGAATCGATGTCCCTTCGGAAACATATCTCGGACTTGAAACAAGAAAACTCCAAAAAAGGACCATTCGCGAAGTAATTGGGCTTGCCTTCATGAACCAGGCAGCGGTCAGCTGGCATAAAAATAACCCTGAAAATGCGATTTTATTGTATGAAAAAGCCCGCCCATTTCTCGAGGATGAATTTCTTCTCAATATGTTTTTAGGCTTTAATTATCTCTTTGTCGGCAAGGAAAAAGAGGGACGGGCGCTTCTTGAAAAAGTGCAGGGAATTATTCCCGATCATGGGATCTCGACTGATACAATGACAGAGGATTATTTAGCAGGGCTTACAGATGCAGAGGCCATTCAGACAGTCTTTGCAGAAGTCGATGAAACCCGAAATTCGATCTTAGAGAAACAAAAAAAATTAGAGGCAGTCGTTGCGAAATATCCTCATTTCAGACAAGGATTTTTCCATTTAGCCACCACTTGGCTCCAACTGGGCAGGGAAAAAGAGGCCCTCCCTATTTTGGAAAAATACATCCAGATGCATCCCAAAGACGCGACGGTCAATTACTATCTTTCCGCAATCTATTTCCAAAGACATAATTTCAACCAAGCGTGGAAATATCTGCAGGCATCGGAAGAGCTCGTCCATGGAAAAGAGCACCATCCGAAAGCATTGGGGGATTTGCGCGGAGCGCTCCAGCGGGTTTGTCCTGCACCCCTAAAAGAATAAATTTCTCTTGAGCCTATGTTTTATTTTTTATAACCTGAGATTATCTCGAGATTATAAATAAGGTGTGCCATGTTTCTTATCCCTTTTATTGCTTTTTCTTTGCTTGCAGCTGAAGCTCTTGACTTTGATATGACCCCAGATGAGAAGAAAAAAACAGGGATCAACAAACTGAGCGATAAAGAAAAGGCCTCTCTTCAAAATTGGATAGATAATAACTATGCTAAAAGAAACCAGCCCATTCAAAAAGGGGTCGTAGAGAGGGGAACTTTGCAAGAAAACCTCAAAAGCGGACGCTATCTTCGTCTGAGCGATGGTTCGATCTGGAATATCCATCCAGGTGATATTTCAGTCACTCAAGGGTGGATTACCCCCGTGGATATCATCGTCACTCAAAGCAGCGATTCCAATTACCCCTACAAGCTCACAAATAGTGTGACCGGCTCCTCGGTTCGAGCTAAAAAAGTAGAAAGCATCCCCGCATCCCCTCCTATGCCGCCCGCCCCTCAAACGGCGCCAAAGCACTGATCTTTAAGCGCTTACATCCTATTTAAGCAGCCGCGAATAATGGGATTCTTTTTGGGCAGATCTAACCATCTCTATACCAACCACTTGAAATTACAAACAAACTGAGATCAAATAGAGTTAATTAATAATAATTCTAAATGTTATAAAATATAGATATAAAATAATACAAACTAAAACCAAGAGAGATTTATGACAAACAGTATCAGCTGGGGCCAAATTGCAACAAATGTCAATGAGTGCGTCCACCTTGCAAATGACATCAATCAAGCTATGCAAAATTTAAATACTGCCGGCAATACGATCGCTCAAGATGAGGCCGACGCCCAAGCACTGCGAGCGCTTGTCTCTGGCCAAGATCTAGCTTTTTCTGGAATTTGCTCCGCTGACAATATTGGATGGGTAAACTTCCAGAGCGGGTTTACAGCAGCTTTGAATCAAACACTTGCGAATTTCACTATTTCAGTTCCCGTTACAATCAACGGACAAGTCCAAAATATTGCCACTAATTCATCTGGACAGCCTCTTACCCTCGCCAATTACGATCCGACAGCTTCGATAAACCTTCAATTTACCCTTCCCTTTACAGGGGACGAGCCAACACCAACAGTTACCGCTTCTTATTTTTCTGCAGCTCAGCAAAGTGCTATAAACGCCGATCTGTTCCAGCTCGACAGCAACTACCATACTTCTGTAACATCCACAACGGATGGGCTGACTTTTAGCGGTACCCGCGTCTACGGAGGATCAACCATGACAATCAATTTGAGTTATAGCGCTTCAATGTTGGCCGCCAACCTTTCTGTTGTACCCAATGCAGCGGCAACTCAACCCTTGCTCTCCTTTTTAGCAGCGAATCTATAAATTTTTTGGAGGGAAAAGTCCCTCCAAAAAATATTTCTGTCTCATCTATTTACGTCTTTCCGCTCACAAATTTCTTGATAAAATACATTTTTTTACTTTATACATTTGTTCTGTATACGAAATCCGGAGTGACGTATGAAATTTTCGTTTTCTAAATGGAGTTCAATGTTGGCAATGACGCTGTTAGCAACTGTCGGCCATGCCGCAGACTGTTCAACCGACTGCCGTGAACCACCGAGACAAGTTCCTCAAAAACCAAAACCCAAGCCGATGCCAAAGCCTGATGATTGCTGCGTCCCTTGCTGGTTTCACCATGGCTGCTCGCAAGAGTATGGCTTTTATTTGACCGCTGATTTCCTTTGGTGGCGCACTGAAAACCATGGCTATAGCTTTGCATTCGATCAGCAAGATTCTCTCGCTAACATCGGGAAAGTGCAGCGCATCAACCCAAAATGGGATCCTGGATTCCGCGTTGGACTAGGTTGGAATAGCGATTATGACGGGTGGGATGTCCTTTTCAATTGGACTTGGATGTATAACCATGCAAAAACTACTCGAATCCGCAATGATCTTACCGTGGCTGAAATTACTACACAGGGTTACTATCCTCAGTGGCCTATTACTAGTACTTTGCTGCAAAACAGCACTAACCTTCCCCTGCTTGCTTCCGGTCACTTCAACTTTAGACAGGTAGATGCAAAATCAAACATTCACCTCAATGCGATCGATTTTGAATTGGGAAGAAGTTTTTATGCCACACGACGCTTTTCTCTCCGTCCTCATTGGGGCGTGCGAGGAGCATTCATTGATCAAAAATTCTCAAATGTTTTTTCAGATCCATTAATAAATCCTGTTGCTCTTGCCCGTTTGCTCGGAACACAGCCTGCGTTCGCGTTTGACGGAAAAAACAACTGGTGGGGTGTTGGCCCCCGCGCTGGAATGTTCAGCGAATGGCATCTATGTTCTGGATTTAGCATTCTCGGTAAAGCTGCCGGAGCCTTGATGTATGGACAAACGAGAGTTTCTAGCGTTACTCAAACAGTTCCATTTTTGACTGATACGTATGTAGTTATTCGTAAAGCCTCTGAACATTTTGATCAGCTCGTTCCTAACTTACAAATGATGTTGGGATTACAGTGGGGCACTTGTTTCAATTGCGATAGTATGTATTTTGGCATGAACGTATGCTGGGAAACTAACTATTGGTGGAATCAGTTTAACCTCCCTGCTAGCGTAGATTTATTTGATGCACCGCTCCCATCAATTGGCAATCAGCCATTGACTCAGGAAGGTCTCACAATCAATTTAGAACTTGATTTCTAAATCGTTTCGTTAATTTTGCTCTCTATTTTGCGCGAGGCTCCCTTTGGAGCCTCGCTTTTTTTTATCCAAAGATCACAAAATTCTTATCTCTGCTAAGATAAACTTCTATTCCAAGGAGGAAAGATCTATGGCGCCCCAATTCACAGATCCAGTAGCTCATGCCATTGAAGAGGCGTTTAAATATGCCCAGGCAATGGAGCATGTGGAAGCGACCGAAAACCATTTGCTTAAGTTCCTTTTGATGGATGAGTCGGGATATTTCGTTTCCATTTGCACCGCCCTTGGCCTTGATCCCTCGCCTCTTTTAAAACAGGTAGACCAAGCGCTCTCACAGCTTCCCACCTTTACTGGAACTCCTACCGCTCCTCAAGTGGCAGCCAATCTGCAGCAAAAAATTCAGGACGCGGAGAAATATGCAAAAGTTTGGAATGATACTTATATCAGTAGCGATCACCTCTTTTTAGCTTATTTTGACAAAGCAGGAGAACCGTTTGCCTCGTGGAAAAAAATAGCTAAAAAGTCTCTGAAAGAAGTGGAGTCTGAGATCAAAAAACTACGTAGCTCCCGACATATGGATTCCCCCACTGCGGAATCGAATCTCAAAACACTTGAAAAATTTTGTAAAAATCTGACTTCCCTTGCAAAACAGGGCAAACTGGATCCTGTGATTGGACGCGACGACGAAATCCGACGCACTATTCAGGTTCTCTCTCGGCGGACAAAAAATAATCCCATGCTTATCGGCGAGCCCGGAGTTGGCAAAACAGCCATCGCTGAGGGACTGGCTCATCGAATCATTCAAGGAGATGTTCCCGATTCATTGAAAAATAAAGAACTTATGGCTCTCGATATGGGGAGCCTCATCGCAGGGACAAAATTCCGCGGAGAATTTGAGGAAAGACTGAAAGGCATCCTCCAAGAGGTAGAAAAAAGCGATGGAAATATTCTCCTTTTTATCGATGAAGTGCATACGTTAGTGGGAGCAGGGGCAGCTGATGGGGCGATGGATGCGGCCAATCTTCTAAAACCTGCGCTTGCTAGAGGCACGCTCCATTGCATTGGAGCTACCACTTTGGGTGAATTCCAAAAATACATCGAAAAAGATCCTGCACTTGAGCGGAGATTTCAGCCTGTCTTTGTGCCTGAGCCCACACTAGAAGATGCGATCGCTATTTTGCGTGGACTTAAAGAGCGCTACGAGATCTACCACGGGGTCCGCATCACAGAAGGGGCGCTTCATGCAGCAGTGCATCTCTCGTCGCGCTACATCTCCGATAGACGGCTTCCCGACAAGGCAATCGATCTCATCGATGAGGCAGCCAGCCTCTTAAGGATGCAGATCGGAAGCCTTCCCTTGCCAATCGACATCAAAGAAAGAGAGCTTGCTCAGCTCCTCGTGAAGCAGCAATCGCTCAAACAAGAGGGAGTCGCTAAATCTGAAGGCGAGGAGGCCGATAAAAAAATCAGCAAACTCAAAGAAGAATTGGCTCAGATGCGGGCCAAGTGGAACCAAGAAAAAAAGCTGATCCAAACGCTCAAAGAAAAAAAAGACGCCCTGGAAAAACTCCGCTTCCAAGAAGAGGAGGCTGAACGAAAGGCCGACTACAATAAAGTGGCCGAAATCCGCTACGATGAACTCCCTAAAATGCAAAAAGAAATTGAAGAAGCCCAGCATGCACTCAGCCAATTGAAGGGGCGTCTTTTGCAAGAAGAGGTCGACGAAACCCTCATCGCTCAGATCGTCGCCAAATGGACAGGCATCCCTGTCGAAAAAATGTTAGAGAAAGAAACAGAAAAAGTCTTACACCTCGAAAAATATCTGGAACAGCGGGTCATCGGCCAGCCTGTGGCAGTCAAAGCCGTCGCCGATGCCATACGGAGATCGCGCGCGGGCTTGAGCGATCCGGCGCGCCCGATGGGCGTTTTTCTTTTCATTGGACCCACAGGCGTAGGTAAGACGGAGCTTGTCAAAGCGCTCGCAGAACAGCTCTTTGATAAGGAAGACGCAATTATCCGGCTCGATATGTCGGAATATATGGAAAAACACAGCGTTTCTCGCCTCATCGGATCGCCGCCCGGCTACATAGGCTACGAAGAGGGAGGGCAGCTGACGGAGGCTCTGCGCCGTAGACCCTACTCAGTCGTTCTTCTCGATGAATTGGAAAAAGCCCACCACGACGTTTTCAATTTGCTCCTTCAAATTTTTGATGAGGGAAGACTTACGGATGGTAAAGGGCGTAAAATCAACTGCAAGAATGCCCTTTTCATCATGACCTCAAATCTCGGCTCCGATCTTCTTTTAAAGAAAATGGAGCAAAAAAAAGAGCGGATGACCCAAGAGGAGCTTCTCTTCATTCTCGATCCAGCTCTTAAAGCCACGTTTAGGCCAGAATTTTTAAACCGGCTAGATGAGATCCTTCCTTTCTTGCCACTGCAGCCAGAGGACATGGAGAAAATTGTAGAAATTCAGCTCAACCGAGTGGCCAGCCGCCTTGCAGAAAAACATATTTCGCTTCGATGGACCCCCGGCGTGCTCCAGCACTTGGCAGAAGAAGGGTATGACCCCATCTTCGGCGCCCGACCATTAAAGAGGCTCATTCAAAAGCAGGTAGTCAATCTCTTCGCCACTGCCCTGTTGGAAAATAAGATCCCTAAAAATAGCGAACTCCTCTTAACGGGAAAAAAAGAAGACCATGGCTTTGCATTTAGCTACGAGGTTAAAAAACCAAATAAAAAATAAAATATATAAAATTAATCCCCTGCACAACGGCATCGACCATTAAAAAACATTTTTTAACCACAGAGAGCACAGAGCTCACAGAGATGGGGTTTAAGAACAGATATTTTTGGTTAAATATTGCGCATTTCTTTTTCTCTCTGCTCTCTATGTGCTCTGTGGTTTTGAATTTTTTTTTATTGGTCTGCGCCCTACCCTGCATGGGGAAGTCATTGTGGAAATATCCTCAATGTTGTTATGATGAGTGCTCAATTTAGATTTGGGGAAGTTCTATGTCTAGAAGCTGTGATCTAACAGGAAGAAAAACGAGTTTTGGCCGCAAATATACGCTGCGCGGGATTGCGAAGAAGAAAAAAGGGATTGGATTGAAAATCACCGGTTGCACCAACCGTAGATTTCGACCTAACTTGAAAG
>JAZKAZ010000157.1:28210-29502 GCA_040388845.1 Chlamydiota bacterium
AAGAAAAACGTTTCTGGTTCCCCGAAGAAAACCGATTCATCGCTCTCCGTCTATCCGCTGCCGCGATTCGTACCATTGATAAGAATGGCATTAGTAGTGCCATCCGTCAAATGCGCAAAAGTGGAAAAAGAGTTTAACTCTTTTTCTTCATGCGGGTATAAGGGCAAGGCTTTAACGGCGCTTGCCCTTTATGTTTTTTAAAAAACCAGTCAAATACGCTCCCATCCCTCCCCAAAAAAAGCCTTCGCCCAAGCGAAAGTTTCCTTGGATTCTCCTCTCTATTTTTCTTTTTTGCTCTTGGTTCATTTATCAGTCTCTGACTCCTCATCTTCCTGAAGTTGCAAAACCCGTACGCCTCTATTCAAACCAGCTCAACCAGGACCTCCGATCGACGCTCTTAAGCGCAATCCGCAAGGCCCGCACCTCGATTTATCTCGTCATGTTCGGCCTAAGCGATGAGGCTATTTTATCTGCGCTGAATCAAAAAATCAGACAAGACACCCCGACTATCATTTACTACGATACAGGAGGCTCCCCGAAGCTCAGAAAACTTTTAAAAGGGGGAGAAATGCATCCGATCAAAAACGCCGGCCTGATGCATCAAAAAATTTTAATCCTCGACGATGAGACCGTTTTCTTAGGCTCAGCCAATATGACCACTGCCTCGCTCCGGATGCATGACAATCTGGTCGTTGGCTTGATGAATCGAAAAGTGGCCCGGTTTTTAAAAGAACACCCTCCCCAAACCCCTGGGTATTTGCGCACGATGGTTGGAGGCCAAGACATCGAACTTTGGCTTCTCCCTGATCCTCGAGGCCATGCTCTTGGCGATTTAAGGAAAAAAATTCGAGCCGCTTCCCGTACGATTCGAATTGCGCTTTTCACATTTACCCACCCGGGGCTTGTTGATGAGGTAATTGACGCACATAAAAGAGGAGTCGCAGTGTCGGTCGTAGTCGACCTCCATTCCGGGCTAGGAGCGAGCGCACGGACAGTGGAACGGTTAAAGTTAGCGGGCATCAAAATATTTTTGAGTAGAGGCGTGCAACTTTTACATCATAAATTTATCTATATCGACGAACAGACCCTTCTGACAGGTTCTGCAAATTGGACAAAGGCAGCTTTTTATAAAAATAGCGATTGCATCGTGGGAATCAATTGCCTCAACCAGGAGCAAAAGACGTTTATGAATCGGCTTTGGCATCGAATTGAGACAGGAGCAAAGGCGCAGAAATAGCGGAGATTATGCAATTTTTTGGCAGTGATAAACCTGTAAGGAACTGTTAAGCAAT
>JAZKAZ010000158.1:0-643 GCA_040388845.1 Chlamydiota bacterium
CCTTTTGCAGTGAGCGCTATGATTAGCTCTACCAATCAAAGCTGGCTCAATGCCTTATGGACCTATACGAGCGGCTATTCTACAAACGACTCAAATTATTTTGGTAACTCGATTCGCCTATTATGTCTCCTGGTCATCTCAGGAAATTGGTGGACGCCTGACAACTTGCCATTATAGAAAAATGAATTTTCTTTAACCCAAGTTGCGGATAACTAATTAATTCCAGAAATATAGACGTCGGGGCTTCGCTCTCGCTCCCATTTCTGCCAATCAAAAGTTCTGAATGCGTCCAACCGCCCTCATTCTCCTGGACGATTCTTAAAACCCCTCATCGTTAAGAACAATTCTCTTTAGAGACGAACTGCAGGCGTTCAACGAGTATAAAAAAGCTTTAACGATAGCCGAAAAACGCTCAGGCTGATCGTAGGGGATCCCATGGCCCGCGTCTACGATCTGTGCGATCTCCAGACATTGATTGAGCCTAGCAAGTTCTGCAGCGACTATAGGAGAGACAACTCCGCCAACACCACCAATGACGAGCAGGCTCGGAATAGCCAGAGTATTGATTAACTGCCCGTAGTCGGGATTTGGCGGAGTCAAAATTTCGAAAGCATGAATGCTGGTTTGAATCCTTGCTTGAGCG
>JAZKAZ010000158.1:653-1646 GCA_040388845.1 Chlamydiota bacterium
GCCAAGAAATCTTCTCTTGATAGATCGAGAATTCGGTGGTGCTGAGCCGTGACATCGCTCTCGTGAACTTCTAGCTGACGTTGCGGCGTCAGAAAGGTTGGATCGGCCAAGACAATCCCTCGCAGTTGCTTGGGATTCTGGCTGGCGACCACGGCTGCCGTCATGCCTCCCATAGAATGGCCAAGTAGCACTGGGTTGGTGAGTCTGAGAGCTTCGATAAGGTTCAAGACATCGGCGGCAAGTATGTCATAGGAGTAGCCTTGGTTCGGGGCGCTGGAGTTGCCGTGACCTCTGGCATCCGGCATGACCACATCGTAATCTTCCTCCAGCGCCCGCGCTAAAGGAGCCCAGCATGCTCCGTTCATCGTTAGTCCATGCAGCAAAACAACAGGTGGTTTGTTTTTTCCAGTTCGGAGATAGTGGATATTGATCCCATTTGTCTGACAGGTTCCCGTTGTCCATCTAGTCATCGTTTCTTCCGTCGATCCAAGACATAGCTCTTTTATGATTTGGGTAGTGATAAACCTGTAAGGCCGAGAGTGAAGATAGTTTTAAACAGGATCCGCTTCGCGGGCAGGATCCTGTTTTTTCTAGATCTGAGCATTACATGTTTAGGACCACCCAACTTTGTAATAATCTCGTTGTTAAACATAGCAATAACCTAGGAGTTCTTCAATCTCACGATCCATATTTGAATTCTTTTTCAGAAAAAATTAAGCTTTTCTGGGGTTTTTTCCAATTAAAAGTTCTGAATCTGTCCAATCGCCCCCAAATTTTTTATCAAAGCAGAGAGAAAGCCCTTTTTATCCAATTAACTATGAGAGAGATCGCAGAAGAAAAGAGGGAATAATTTTACTAAGAATAGGGAGTTCTCCCCATCAAGGCGTCGTAGGCTTCTTGCTTTTCAGGCAATCCAAACTTTTTCGATACCCAATCCCTTCGCAATTCGTAACCACAGCCCAAAACCAAATTTTCAAGCAGTTGAATCCCGAT
>JAZKAZ010000158.1:1656-3779 GCA_040388845.1 Chlamydiota bacterium
TTGGGCGATTATATTGAAAGTGTGAAACCGAACGAACTCTCCTGATATTGTCAGGCGTTCTTCTTGAGTCACTTCTGATAGTTCAATCAGCCTGAATCCAGAAGAGATAAATAGAGTCTCTAGTCTTTCAAAAGAGAAAATACTCATTTCAGGACGATCAGCCCAAGCATGTTGCTCGCCAAAAAATCCCCCAACAAAATAGCCACCTATTTCAATGCAATCGAAGATCTTCTTTTTTATGGTAGCATCAAAAAGTTTTGGAGGAATGAAGGAAAAGGCGTGCGTTCCTATCACAGCTTGAAAAGGAGCATGCTCCAACTGAAATTCCTCAATTTGAACATTGAGGCTATCTAGGACTCCATGACTCAATCCCTCTCTGCTCAGATTAGCTATCGTGTACGAGAGAGCATTGGAGGCAATATCTAGCAAGACAACTTTATGACAATTTTTAATAAGAGAAGCGGCATTTTTTCCTGTTTCACAGCCAATATCTAATACAACTGAACCGGGTTGAAGATATTTTTCAGCCAACAACTCAACCGGCGGAAACGGTGGTGGGATTTTGCCCCCTTCTTGAGACTGCAAGGCTTCGATGAAATTTGTCCATTTATAGACATTTGGATCAATGGCTGGCAAATCAAGAGAAATTGCTTGAGTTAAGAAACAGCAGGACAGGAAGATCAATGTATATTTTAGTTTGCTCATGTCTTTTGATTAGTCCTATTGGACATGAAAAAAGACTCCTTGGAATCAATTTTTTCAAAAATCATAGCAGGAAGGTGAGAAACCTCTCCAATCAAAAGTTCTGAATGCGCCTATTCGTCCCCAAATTCTCATAGGAAAAATCAAGCCGAAAACAACTTTTTAGCGTTTCTTTCAAGTGGCCCCAAAGAGCGGGGAATGATTTGGAAGGACCGGGTTTCCTTTTACCTGATGAATCGATCGATCACATCTTCAATGAGTGACAAGGGAATGATTGTATCCGTGTAACCTCCTCCTTTTTTGAAGGCGGTTGTTTGAACGCAATGATGTTTGAGACCCATGACCTGGCTCAAATACCAAAATGTATCATCTTCGTGTTCTTGAAACAGTTCGATGATGAGTACACACGGTTGAGCAAAAAGGAGATTGACCAAACCTGCTCCATGGGGAGCCACAATGATGTCTGCTTGGTGAAACAAAGAGATCTGCTCTAAAACCGTTAAGTCTTCCAAGTTATAGCGAACAAAACCCTCTACTTTGAAAAGATCAAAAACCTCGTCCTCATTCAAGATTCTCCGGTAAGAAGCTTTTTGTCTGGAGATGAATATTTTCTTTGAAAATGATTGTTTGGAAGAGATCTGTTTACTTTGTGGGATCAATTTTTCTCTTAAATAATCGACGATCCACTTTGGCGTGTAACAGGACAATGAGGGGGCCGAGGGGACAATCAGATCTGCTTCAATATGGGCATCGGGAGAAGTTGCTAAAATTTTTTCCTGACTGACCCCGAGTAAGTGGAGTGTTTGCCGCATGAATGGTAAATTTGTTGGGACATAGAGCCAGTCGTAAGAAATGTGTTGTTGCTCAAGCAAGGCGAGTTTAGGCAATACCTCAACCATCCAGTGATAGTAATTCGAATGGCCCTCTTGGGAGATCACAGCTACTTTTCCCTCCACATGTTCAGGTTTTGACAAGTGGTTTAGATCGAGGAAATTCGTTTTTAAAGAACTCCATCTCCAGAGCAATTCTTTGACAAGGCAATTGTCCACAAGTACGATATCATTTGAATGGATCTGTCCTTTCGGGATGGAGACAATAAACGTTTCGGGAATCATTGGGTTTTCCCAAGAAGAATCTTCCGAAGAGGCCAGTGGAAATTTCGGCAGTAGAAGTTGGGTCCGATCTTGACATTTGGTATATGAGATCTCTTTCAGATCGCGAAGAGAAACTGTTTTTGCAGGAGTTGAGAGGGTAGATCCGAAACAGTGCGTAAACGATAGAGTAAAAAGGAAAATTTTTTTCATTGACTTCTGGTTTTTCTGGAAAATCATACATGAAAGAAAAAAACTTCTTCAATCAAAAATGTTGAACGGGCAGCTCAGCGCAATCCCGGTCCAACAGGTCACAGGGCCCAAGCGAGC
>JAZKAZ010000159.1:0-1613 GCA_040388845.1 Chlamydiota bacterium
TGGGGCGCGGGGCTTCCCCGGATCCTGCCTATCCTTAGCTGCGCTGCGCAGCGTTATCCTCAGCCGCTTCGGCGTTATCCTGTAAATTTGGTGCATACAGGAAAAGATGTGGGTACAGACTTTGCGAGAAAAGCCGAGTGTGGAGCAAGCTCAATTTGCTCTCCCATCTCTGCTCCTTTTTTCGGATCCAGAAAATGGTGTTTCTCCCACCCTTCAGCGGTATTGACAACAGATCTCCACGTATTTCCCTTAGGAAGCGCGACTGTTACAGAATGACTGCTGCCGTTAAACGCAGCATAAAGCGGGGCGTCTCCCTTCAGAGTGAATGCGACCAAATGAGATTCGTCATTCCAATTCGGCAGATTTGGCATTTCTCCGTGCCATTGGATATCTGCATCTGTTAAAAAACGGCTTTGGCGAAGTTCTGGATGGGTTTTTCGGAAATGGATCAGTGCGGAAACGAAGTCGTGGATTTTCCGGTTTTTTTCAAGCTCGTCCCATAAAAACCAATTGAGTGCATTGTCTTGCACGTATGCGTTATTATTTCCTTGGCGGGTATGTCCGTATTCGTCGCCCATGAGGAGCATGGGGACGCCTTGCGACAAGAAAAGTGCCAGGAAAAAATTTCTCATTTGCCGCGCTCTTAGTTCTGTGATTGCCGGGTTGTTGGTCTCTCCCTCTATTCCGCAGTTGTAGCTCTCGTTGTGATTGGAGCCGTCTCTATTGAATTCCCCGTTCTCTTCGTTGTGTTTTTCGTTGTATGAGACGAGATCGCGCAAAGTAAATCCGTCATGGGCCGTGATGTAGTTGATGCTGCTGAAAGGTGTCTTTGAGGAAGAAAAAAGGAACTCGCTTCCGCAAAGGACCTTTGCAAATCGCCCAGCTTGGCCTTTTGTTCCTTTGAGAAAACGGCGGACTGTATCCCGATAGACATCGTTCCATTCAGACCAAGGACCCCATTTTGAAAAAGAGCCTACTTGGTAAAGACCTGTTGCATCCCAGCTTTCAGAGATCAGCTTCACTTGCGAAAGGATTGGATCGGAAAGAATTGCCAGCAAAATAGAGGAGGGTGAAACCGGTCCCTTTCCTCGGTTGAACGTCGCTGCTAAATCGAAGCGGAATCCATCGACGTGCATCTCTTCGACCCAATAGCGCAGGCTGTCGAGGATGAATTGGAGAACTGCCGGATGATTGGCATTGAGGGTGTTGCCACATCCTGTGTAGTCCAGATAGCGTCCCTCGTCATCAACGAGATAGTAGACGCTATTGTCGATTCCCCGAAAAATCACTGAATAGTCTTTTTCTTTCCCCTCGCCGGTGTGGTTATAGACGACATCGAGAATGACTTCGATCCCGGCGCTATGGAGTTCCCGAACGAGAGTTTTGAATTCATCGATCGGAGATTTCGTTGCGTATCTTCGCATTGGTGCAAAAAAGTGGAGAGGATTATAGCCCCAGTAATTGGGAAGAGGAAGTCCGGTTTTTGGCTCGATATTTTTGCAGTGGGTCTCATCAAACTCGAATATAGGCATGAGCTCAATGGCATTGACGTTTAAGTTTTTTAAATAGGGGATTTTTTCAATCATCCCCAAAAAAGTTCCAGGATATTGGCA
>JAZKAZ010000159.1:1623-12799 GCA_040388845.1 Chlamydiota bacterium
ATAGGGGATTTTTTCGATGATTCCAAGAAATGTGCCCGGGTTGTCTACTTGAGCGGATGGGTCTATCGTAAACCCCCGCACATGCATTTCGTAGATCACAAGCTCGGTGAATGGGATTTTTGGAGGATGGTCTCCTTTCCAATCAAATGGCTTCTCATCGACCCATCTAGCTCGCGTATGTCCCTCAAAGGGTTGCTTTTCCCCCCAGCTGAAGGGCGTATTCAAAGCTTTGGCGTAAGGGTCGGCGAGCCACTCAAAGGATCTAAAAAGGTGTCCCTGGGCCTCGTCATAAGGACCCTCGCAGCGGAAGGCGTAATCTGCCTCTTTGGGGATGGACCTCAAGGCGATATGCCAAGTATCTCCTTGTCTTTTTAGGGGGAACTCGATTTCTGGGATAAGAGAGCCCGGGAGAAAAAGAGCTATAAAGACCTGGTCTGCATGGCTGGAAAAGAAGGCAAAATTAGACGTATCTCCTTGAACAGAAAGGCCTAATGGATGGGAGGATCCCTGTAAAACTTTGATTTTATCAAACATATTTTATAAAACACATCTTTGATTATCTTTGTTTAATATTGAAATCTATTTTTGTTTCAACTAAAATATTCTTAATTGAATCGTTATAAAATCGTAAAACGAGCTTTGCTCAGACCGGCGGCGAGATTTTGCTTGCTAGCTATATTGCAAAGATTTATATAGGTTTCTCTTATTTTGCGGTTTTGCGCTTTTGTGGGTTTTTCAAAGAGAAAAATCCCTCATACGAGTTAAGATATTAAAAAATCAGTCAGGAGGAAACCAATGTCCTATGAAAATGCCAAGGCAAATCTGCGCGAATTTGGCAAGGAACTCAATTTAGAAGGGTTAGATTTCGATGAAAACAACACCTGTATACTCGGGATAGATAACACCTTTTCGTTGCATATTACTTACGAGCCGAATTCAGACCGCCTTTATCTCTACTCTCCCATCCTCGATGGTCTTCCTAAGGATGATAAAATCCGTTTAAAGCTCTATGAGCGTCTTTTAGAAGGTTCTATGTTGGGCGGCCAGATGGCTGGCGGCGGCATTGGAGTTGCTCCTAAAGAAGAATTGATCCTCATGCACTGTGTCATCGACATGGGTCTTGGGGTGGATGCGGCAGCTCTCCGTAGATTCGCACCTCTTTTCGTGGAAACCGTTGAAAAATGGCGCGAAATGGTCAATAAAATCTTAGCTGGCGAAGATCCAGGTCCTTTCCAATTCCCAGTACCACCAGATCAAGCTCCAGCATTCGGCGGGTCAAAACCCGGCGAGCGCTACATCAAGATCTAAGATCTCTTGCAGTGCCCTCTCTCAGATTTGAGAGAGGGGTCTATTCTATCCTATTGGCTTTTCGTTCAGTTTTCTTCTGTGTAAAATTCAGGAAATTCTCCATGAGTACAGTTATCAGTGCTATCAAATTTTATGATATTCCAGATATAGATCGGTGTGGTCACTTTAAACTTACAAATGACTCTGAATTTTACTACGTGAAATTAGAGAAATTTAATAATTTATTATTTTGTATGGATAAAAATAGTGAGATATTTAGGAATCCTACGGGAAGAATAGATCTTGGTTGGTCTAAGGGTGAAGGCAAAGAAGATCTCAAAACAAAAGTCCAAGCAATTGCTTGCTGGGCTTGTATTAATTCTTCGATTTATAAAAGTCTGAAGGTGATTAAATCTTATACTGACTATATCGAACAGTTCCCTGAAACTTTGATCGGTAGAGTGACACTTGTAAGTTCTGATGAAAAAAAAGAAAACTCCTCTATGAAAGAATAATACCGATGTTCACTCAGAGATCTTTTCATCCAGTTTCTCTCTACGTAAAAATTCAAATTCAGGAAATTCTCCATGAGTACAGTTACCAATGCTCCCAAATTTTATAAGCTTAAGATAGATTGTTGTCCTCACTTTGATCTTGCAAAGGATTCTGAAGGTTACTACGTGAAATTAGAGAGATTTAATTTATTATTTCTTCTGTATGGAAATAGTACAATATTTAGGAGTTCTACGGGGACAATAAATATTAATTGGGCTACGGGTGAAGGCAAAGAAAATATCAAATCAAAAGTCAAATCAAAAGTCGAAGCAATTGCTTGCGAGCCTTGTATTCATAGTTCTAATTTTAAAAATCTGAAGGTGATTGGAAGTTATACTGACTATGTCCAACATTTCCCTGAAACTTTGATCGGTAGAGTGACACTTGCAAGTTCTGATGAAAAAAAAGAAAACTCCTCTATGAAAGAATAAGACTGATGTTCACTCAGAGATCTTTGCAAGGACCTCCAGGAGGTCCCCTTTTTTTTCCTCGATCCCTTTTTTGATTTGTTTGACGCTGCTCATCACAGTTGAATGATCGCGATCGAATAGCTCGCCAATCTTTTGAAAGGGCATTTTTAGCTTCTCTCTGCATAGATACATGGCCATCTGACGCGGGAGTGCAAACTCGCGCATCTGGGATTTTCCAAGGAGATCCTCGCTCCGAATTCCGTAGTGATGCGCA
Source organism: Chlamydiota bacterium (assembly GCA_040388845.1). Taxonomy (GTDB): domain Bacteria; phylum Chlamydiota; class Chlamydiia; order Chlamydiales; family SM23-39; genus JAZKAZ01. Next base: position 4,150 of record JAZKAZ010000159.1, read on the forward strand.
AGCGACTTAATCAGTTTTTCAGGCGTGTGGGCTCTTTTTTCTTCGTCTTTTAAGAGATCGCTTAAAAGACGGAGGGCCAATTCGCGGGTAACTGCCCCCTTTTCTCGGGAACGAAAGGAGAGCGCTTGGAGCGCCAAAATGGGATCGCGCTCAAATTTTTCGATCAGAAATTCAGTGAGATCGGAAGAAAGAGGAAAGTTCCAAAGAGAGGCTTTTTTTTCTAAAAGGGGTTTTATATCTGGCTTGCCCAAACTCGCAGTGATGCCCCATTCAAATCTGCTAATGAGGCGCGGCTCAATTTCGCTTAAGGTGGAAGGGGAGGCATTGGCGCTCAAGATGATTAAACGGCCGAGAGTATGCAACGTGTTGAATGTATGAAAAAATTCTTCCTGCGTGGCGTTTTTTCGAGAAAAAATATGGATATCATCTACAATCAGCACATCGATGTCTCGATAGATTTTTCTAAATTCCTGCATCAATCCTAACCGGATCGCTTGAACGACATGTTCTGTGAATTTTTCTGCGCGCACATAAAAAACTCTTTTCCCCATTTCTCTCAACGCGCTTGCAGCTCCCATCAAAAGGTGGGTTTTTCCAGATTTTTTGGATCCATAAAGATAGATAGGATTAAAGGAAAGGGGAGGCGATCCTTTGGCAGGGCGACTTGCCTCGGAAATGAGCTTGTAGGCCATCAGGTTCTGATCGGATGGGATGAAGTGGCTGAGGATCATTTCTGGATCCAGCGCATCGGGCCCCATGGAAAGTGAACGGGGCTTTTGCGGATCCTTTTTGAAACCGTCTTTTTTGGAGGAGGCCACTGCAATATGAACTTGGATAGGGCGAAGATTATTATTTTGAAAGTCTCTTTTGAGAAACGGGCGGACATGTTCTTCAAACCAGTTGACCTGGAAGGAGTCGCTAGCTTCTAGATAAAGATTGCCCGCGTCAAATTGGGCAATCTTTAAAACTCTGAGCCACTGAGCTACAATATCGCGGCCCAATTCTTGTTCGAGATGCGACAAAAATTGCTGCCATGCTTCCACAATTAACCCTTACGAGGTGACTCTGCCGGTTTCATTTTTTTCATCATCCACGCTTGTTGGAGCAGGCCGAGAATTGTGGAAAACATAAAGTAGATGTTCAGTCCAGAGGGGAAATTATAAAACATCACTGTGAAAAGGACGGACATCATATTGCCCATCATTTTCTGTTGTTTTTGGGCATCATTGAGCGGAGTTCCATCTTTCGGCAATTTTGAGGTCAATCTCTGCTGAAGATACATTGTAATGCCCATGAGAATGGGAAGGAGGTGAAACTCGGTGCCGATGAACCAAATGGGCTGGTTCCATGTAAAAAGGACATCAGGGGCAGCCAAATCATCGATCCAACCCGGGATGAAAACAGCGCCTCGGAGAGGGAAGCTCGATTTGAGCAAGTAAAACATCCCGATCAGAAAGGGCATTTGCAATAGAACAGGAAAGCAGCCGGTGATGGGATTAACGCCCGATTCTTTATAGAGATTCATCACTTCCGTTTGCGCTTTGCGAGGGTCCTTTTTATAGCGCTCTTGGATGACTTTTACTTTTGGAGCAATCTCTTGCATTTTGATCGAAGAGCGGATGGACCACGCATTGAGAGGGTACATCATCGCCTTCAGTGCGATCGTTAGAAGAATGATGGCAAGCGCCCAGGAATGTGTGATCAGATAAAAAAACTGCATCAAAAGAAATAAAAACTTGGCAAAAGGCTGGGAGATAAATGAAAACCATCCTTGAATGCTCTGCGCGGAGGCATAGTCAGGATTGTAGTTTTTTGTTCGGTCTTCGTAGAGATCGTCGAGTTCTTTAAGGAGGCTATCATCGAAAGGCCCTGCAAAAATGCGAAAGGGGGTAGCGCCGGCCTTTAAGGGAAGATAGGTCGCATATCCAGGATAATTTGCGGGGGGGTAAAGATTGTAGCCGGGATCGATTAAGCTCAAACGGGTGGGAATTTTGGCTCCATCAATTTGCTGGACCTGATATCCCGGGACATTCTCTGTGAGAGGATCTATGATGATCCCCAAAAATCCATTGCAGTTGCTGATCCAGTTGGGAGTGATATTGCCAACCTGGAGGGGTCCTTTTTTAGGGAGATCAATTGTATCTACATCGGACTCTTTTCCTCGCGTCATCTGAAATTTGAGAAGGGGGGAATAAGATCCTCCCACCAATTCGACATCGGGAATCCCTGAGCCGAGCCATAACCCGGAGGCATCTCCTTCGATCTGCACTTCTAGATTGAAACAATAAGGCCCATTTCTCTCTTGGGGAATAGTATAAGTCTTTGTAATCTGGCGCCTACCGGTAGATGCCTGGAATTGGATCAAATTCGGCTCGAACCGCGTCATCGTGTAATTGAGATTGGCAATCTGCGGATCATCTCCTACAATATTCAGAGCATAATATTCAGGAGGCACTGAATTTTTTTCACTTCCATCTCCACTCAGTAAGGATCTGCGAAGCAAAGGGTAGTAGCCGCCGAGGGCGCCCTCATTCTTAAAAAGAGGTCCAGTGGGAAATGCTTCGTAATAGGGGTGAAGGGGGAAATGGGCATTTTGAGGGGATTTTTCTAAGATCGTTCGATCGACATCGATCTCTTTCACAATGCTCTTGGAATCTTTGGAAGTTTTCAAAGGAAGATTGATTTCAGCAAGGCTTCCTCCTTTTGTGGAAAAAACAAGCTGTTGATATGTATTTTCTAAGACATAAAAAGTCTCATCTCGGGAAGAAGGAGCGAGGGGAGTCGATTTTGGCTGCAAGACGATTTCTTTTAAATGGGCAAACTCGCGAAGTGGACGGATCCGTTTTGCCCCCTTAGCATCGGGCTCAAAAATTCCCACAGGCAAGTAGCTGTTTTCTTCTTTGAGAAGAGCAATGGAGAGATCTCCCAAATAATCAAAAGGGGTGGAAAATTCATCCCCTCTTTGCTCTCCGAGTGCAATGCGTATGGGAGTTTCCAAATCGAGAGGTTTTAAAGCCACTAATTGAAGATCTATCGGACGGGTCGATGCGAGATCGGGAAGGAGCAGAGGAGCTGCCCCTGGCCTACTATAAATCACAGGGTCATTTAAGCTTTCTACCGAGGAGGCCAAAGAGATTTGTTCAAATGTTTCGCCCTTTGAGACATAAACCTTCTCAGGCTGGGGTTTTTTCCAAGAAAGGCTTAAATAATGCCCTTCAAATTTGAGACCAAGTGCGATCTGCTCTTTTCCCTTGGCATCGGCGTAAAGGATAGCGAGCGGTAAGTCTTCTATTTTAGCAACTCTTGCAGCAATTTGGATTTCTCGTTCTTTTTGGACCAGAGTTCTTTGCGCCTCAATTTTATTTAGATGGGCGGTTCGATCGGACTCGTTGGATCTGCTAAACCAAGCTTGGACGCCAAAAAAAGCGATGCTGATGCAGATCATGAAAAGGAGGGTGCGTTTATCCATTAGACTCTCAAAAGCTGATTAACCTGTGGAGGATAACAAATTTTCGAAATGGAGGGAAGAAAAAGGAAAATTTCGTTCGAAGTTGATGCATTAAATTTTAATATGCCGATCATGAAATTGTGAATATTATTTCTTTGCCCAATACTTTTTCTGTAAATATTCAACCCCCTTCATATATATAGAAGCAATTCTGAGGTGTTTCTCCCGTTCACTATATCTTGACAGCGATTGATAGGCATGCGAAAGATTCGTGAGATTTTCAATTTGGTCGGTTCGATCCAAGGGAGAGAGCTGTTTTTGTAGAGTGAAATAAATTTTTTCAGCAAGTTCTCTCCAAGCAATAAGTTTCTTCCAATTCATCTGCTTTTCGTGGGCAAATTCTTCTCTTTGCGTAGGTAAAGGGGAATAGGTTGCAAGCTTAATCAGATTACGAGCCCTCCGTATTTCATTTTTCAAAGAAAGAATACGCTCCGCTGCGAAAAGTTTTTCGATGAGCTGGGAGGTTGTAGTCACTGCAGTTACCGTTTTTTCTTTTAACGAATTTCCAAGGATCTTCGGTCCTGATTTGAGATTTTCTTGCAAAATAATATAGTCTACATAGTTTGATAGATTAGTGATTCTGTCCATTCGATCTTTGGGAGAGAGAAAGTCTTTTTCCTCTAAATAATAACGTTCTGCACGCATGCAGCATTCGATCGCCTTATCTATATTGCTTTGATTGAGGAGATTTTTAGGGACTCCTGGTTCCATGAGATAAAAGGCGAGCAGGGTTAGATTATTTGCTCTGTAAAAAAGAGAATGGGGGCAAGCGGGGATTTCGCTGCAGATGGATTCTGCCTGATCACGATATTGAATCACTTCAATTAATTCGTTCTTAGATAGAGGCTTGTCAGGGGAGGCGATTAAACCGGTAAGGGCGATGAGGTTCGTAGATCTTAAGAGGAGAGCTTCCATTGAAAGAAATTCTTGATTTTGATGAAGAAACGCCTCGCTGTTTCTCCGAAGTTGAATGGCCTGGCATACATTGCTTTCTTCTCCCATCCCTGGCTGGGGGGCGTCCTCTTGTACGAGATAGAGGGCAAGGAATGTGAGGTTTTCCGCTCTTTCAATTTGATTTAAAAAAGGGATCTTATTTCCCAATTCTTGATAAAGTTCTTCTGCTCGTCTGCGAAGTGCAATTGCTTTTTTGAGATTTGTTGGAACTTCATTGTTTGATTTGGGCTGCCAAATAAGGCTCGCAAAGTTAGAAAAGTAGGCTGCCCTTTCGACCTGCAGCGGAAGGGAAAATTTCATCTTTGCAACTAGTATTTCCGATATATTATGGCACTCAACGGCTTTTGAAATATTCTTGAGATCTCCCCGGAGATGGCAAAAGCAGAGGGTTCTCAAGGTTTTTACTTTGTAGATTTCATCTTTAGGAGAAAGTTCCCCCTTTTTTTCCAAATCAGAGAGAATATCTCCACTCTTTCTACAATGGGAAAAAGCGATGGACGGATCTTCCCTATTTGCGATGTTTAGGCAAGAGGCTAGATTGATTAAATTCATAGATCTGCGGAGTTGGTCGCTTAAAGTAAGTCTTTTCTCTAAACTTGAAAAAAGAGTCTCTGCAAGAGTTCCAAGTTGAATTGCCTCTTCGAGCGCGTTCTCTGGGCCTTCAATTCGAGCGTGAGAAAAGCTGGATAAACAAGAGGCCAAAGTTGTGAGATTTTTTGCCCGAAGGACCAGATCCTCACTCTTAAGATTTTTTGTATTTTCAAAAAACATCTCGCACGACCGGCTGAGAGAGGTGGAAACAGAGAGCTCGTTGGTATTTTCAGCAAAAAGTATCCCAGGACAAAAATTGTCTAAAGAAGATGGGAAGCCATTCATGTGCCTTTCGCTTAGGAAATAAGCCAAATTGATTCGGTTTTTTATCTTTTCCAGTTCTTGGCTGGGGGAGAGAGGCGACTTTAAAAAAATACTTTCTGCCATAGAACTATAAAAAATTGCGTGGTCTATGGGGTTGAGCGAAGGGGCAAAAAGGGCTAAAATATTTGCTTTCTCTAAACTTTCGGGCAGATCGCGTGCATGCTTTGCAAACAGAGAAAGAAGAGAGTTATTTTGGTCTGAAAGGACGGTCTTTGTTTTTAAAGCCTGAAGGGCAAGAGTCAAAATTTCGATTTTCTGTTGCTCTCTTCTTGGATTGTGTGAGGCGCAGATCCTGCGATAAAGTTGTAGGAGATTGTCTACGTTGCAATTCTGATTCTCCGTGCCTGCTTTAAAAAGAGCCTCTTCAATTGCGTCTATGCTCATTTCTGAATCTTCTACGCGTATCGAGCCTTCGTTCGGGGATGAACTATTTTTCCCCATGTCTTCCTTAACGTGGATCTCGATATTGAAGCTCGGACTAGAAACAATTAGTTTAGGAAAAATGGACATATAAGCACCTCATTTTGAAAGAGGTGCGAGACGATACTCAAAAATTGAATAAATGAGAATTCTTTTTTACTCTTCGCGCGTCTGTTGCAATTTTGCCTCCAAAGCAGAGAGGAATTGGGCAAAGGCCTCTGTTGCGCGCAGATTGTCGAGCCATTCGTCGTCTAAGAGCTCATCAATCGATGGCATAGACCTGGTTTCGAGCGCCTTGCGTAAGAATTCCATGGCCTCTTCCGGACGGCCTAAAATGGAATAGAGGCAAGCTAAGTTATAGTAGGCTCCTGAGTTGCCCAGTCTTCCGGCCCGGTTGATTTTTTGCTCCGCGTCCACATAGAGTTGGTTCATAAAATCCACATCGAGCGTGTGATGGGCCAACTGGATGAGACATAGACCCCAATCGAGCCAAATTTGATCGTTTTCATCATCTTGGCGAACGCTCAAGCGCAAGAAATGGATTGCCCGCTTATAAAATTCAGACTCCCCTGTGATATGCCCAATTTGCATATAGCAAAGAGCGATCCGGTGGTGCAGGCGCGGAAAATCTGGATCGATCAAAAGTACATGGGAAAAAATTTCGATTGCCCGAGCAAAGTGGGGCTCTTCCTCTGTGAAATCGCCCAGCCATTCTAAGGCAGATGCATATTCATAAAGCCATTCGGGATGATGGAGGATCGCATCTTTATGATTTTGGAGGAGCATTTCAAAATGGGAGAGGGATTGCTCCAAAGAAGGGAGATCATCCATCAGTTCGCTGAATTGAAGAAGAGCAGATGCGGCATCGAAGAGAAGGGATGGGCAGGAGGGTTTCAGGTCGATTGCCCTGCTTAAAAAACGGCTGGCTCTCTCGATCAAAGCTTCATCTTCAGTGAGGGCGGCGTAAAATTTATGAGCCAGACCCAACGCATGCCAGAGTTCGGCATCCGTTCGGTCAAGCGACAGGCCATATTGGAGTTTTTCAATGGCCATTTCATAGTATTCGGGATCTTCATAGTATCTGCCAAAAGAGATGAGGCAGATGCCATAAGCATGCCAGAGATCCGGATCATCTGGAAAAAGATCAGTTGCTTTTAGAATTTTATGCTCCGCCTCAATCAGCAGGTCGAGCCGCGATGTGAGTGCGCCTAAAAGAGAAAGGGAATCGACCGATTGGCTGATGATGAGAGGGTTTTTTGGATCCAACATCGAAGCTCTTGCGCATTTTTCTATGCTCAGGCGAAGGAGCTTTGGATCGCTATTGAGGCGTCCCGATTCTCCCAAAAGCTGAGCCCAGTTAAGCCATACTTCCCCGTCTTGAGGGCAGATTTTAGCAGCGGTTGCAAACGAATCAGAGGCTTTGAGAACGTATCTTTCATCCATCGTGTTGATGTAGATCTGAGAATAGGTCTCGGCAAGGGACATCCACCCATCAAAGTATTGGGGAGATATGGCAACTGCGCGCTCAAGGTATTCAATGGCTTGAAGAAAGGAGCGGGAATCATTGATGAGGAGTCCCATTTCCAGATGGGCATTTCCAAAATCATTCCAAAATTCTGGAGCTGCTTTTTCCAATAGATTTTTTGAATTTTGAAAAGATTCAATGGCAAAGCGAACATCGAGGGCCTCTCCCGAATGCTTGGCAATCTCAGACCAAGCGATTCCAAAGTCCCAATAGAGCTCCGCTAATTTTTCTTTCGGCTGATCGGCCGAGAGCTCGAGTGCTTTTTGGTATTTTTCTTTTGCCTCCAAAAGGAAGTGATGCTCTTCATGAAACCGCCCCAGTTGAAGAAGGACATTGCCCCAAGCGATCCAAGCATCAAAAAAAGAGGCATCCAACTGGAGGGCGATTTTGAAGTTTTTCCCAGCTAGAAGAAGCGATTTTTCTTTTCCCACCTCCGAGCCGTATTCAAAGAAGGCAAGCCCTTGTCGATACCAGATTTGCGGATTGCCTCCATCGAGGTTCGAGGCTGCCTCAAAGAGCGACAAGGCGTTGAGGCTTCCCTGCAAAAGGGCCATTTCTCCTTTAGCTAAATAGCAGATTGACAATTCTTTTTTTTGATCTTCAGGCAAAAGATCGGCTTCAATCTCTTCCCGAGGAATCAAGGAAGTCACCTTGCGAGGGAAAAACCGGGCAAAGATCCGGCGAAGGGGGCTTGCTTGCAGGGTCATATTATGCTCTATTATAGTAAGGGTAAGGTGCGGATTATAGATAAGGCCATTTTTTTTGGACAGATATGTTCAGATCTAATTGATGATTAGAATGTTGAAAAAATAAAAATACTTATTTTGAACGGGTTTTATCAATTATTTCAAAAATTTTCTTGCGATCGATCTTCAAGCCGTTTTTTGGAAATTCATCCATAGAAAACAAAGCGATGGGGATTTTATATTTAGGCAATCGATTTCTTAAAGCGTTTTGCAGTTTTTTTAAATCAAATGTGGAGTCATTCGAGCAAATAACTGCAGCAGGTCTGGCTCCAAATTCATCATCTGCAATCGGAATCACAACCACTTCCTCGATTTGGGGCAAGGCGCGCAGTTCCCGTTCAATCTCTTCTGGCTGAATATTTTCTCCTCCTGAAATGAACTGCCAATCTTTTCTACCGACGATGGCAACTCCCTCCTCATTGCAAAAACATCCCAAATCGCCCGTGGCAAACCAACCTTCCCTATCCACGGGTAAATGAAGACGCCCCATTTCCCAATATCCTTGAAAAAGGGTCTCGCCTCGCACCCAGATCTCTCCATCCGCCGCTAAGCGCAATTCTCTTTTTTCAAGAGGAGGACCTA
>JAZKAZ010000159.1:12809-15527 GCA_040388845.1 Chlamydiota bacterium
GACCTAAATAATAATGTCCCATCTTTAAAGGAGGCGTATAGCGGAGTGCCACAAGCGAGCTCATTTCGGTAAGCCCATAAGTGAGATAGATGGGCAAAGAAGAAGGGTATGAGGAAATGGACGCACCTCCTAAGAGAAGGCAGCGAAGTTTTGGGTAAATCGGACTTGCGTGGTAGAGCTGCGTTGGCACATAGGAAAGATGGGTGATATGAGGGCTTTTTTCGTCCAAGACCAAGGTCGCTCGAGCTAAAATACATCGAATGAGAATCCCGATTCCACCCACATGATAGAGAGGGAGTGTGAGAAGCCATTGGTCTTGTGCGCAAAGATCCAAGGCCTTAAGCGCTCCTTGCGCGCTTGCGAGGAGCTGAGACAAATTCAGCGCAGCAATTTTCGGTGTGCCTGTGGAGCCAGAAGTAAAAAGAAGAAGCGAGGGTGACGGAAGAAAACAGGGCGCTGGCAAAATAGAAGGGGGGATCTCTTCTAAATCGGTCAGATAAAGAGCCGGGTCTAGACGGAAAAGACATTCTTCAATTTGCACTTTAGTTAGTCTGAGATTGAGCGGGCAGAGAGTGGCCCCGAGGCGCCAAAGAGCAAAAAAAAGAGCGATCAAACGCCAATCCGGCGGATGAAAAACAGCAATCCGACTCCCTGGCTGAATGCCGATCCGATGCAGTAGCAAAGCTAAACGATCACTCTCTTGATCGAGTTCAGAAAAACTGAAAGATCTCCCCTTTATAAGGAGTGCAAGCCCGCGCGGCGTATCCCGTGCGGCCTCTTTTAGGGGACAGAGGCGATCAAACATAGCTTCAACACATTGATTGGTGGAGTCAAACTCTGAGGGGTCCAGGAAAATATCCCTCCGGAACAAACAATCGGAGAGCTCAAAATATCTCCTTTCAAAGCCCGATAGGTATCTATGCCTGGAGGAAAGGGCGAATGCGCGCTCAAGCGCGCCAGGTGAAGGAGTCCAAGTCCAGTTTCATAAGAGGAACTGAAAATAAGCTGAACGCCTTTAGGAACCTCTGGAATTGTCCCAAGGATCATGGGCTTCACAATCACTGCCTTAAGGGTTGGGATTTCTTGCCAAGGGGAGTCAAGAAGCGATTCCTGCACTCCGATTGGAAATTGAGTGATTTGAGAAAATTTATACAGGTCTTGAAAATTTTGGACAGGCTCTTCCAAGTAGTCAAAATCTGTCTTTTCAAAGTGGCTGGCAAAAGAGAGCGCTTGGTCGAGCGTCCAAGCCCGATTGCAATCGAGCCGAAGGCGGCTTTTTTTATAATGCCGTTTGACAAGTCCAATTGCGTCCGGCACAGAAAGGTGCCCCAGTTTGAGTTTGACCACGGGAATTAAAGGACAGTTCAGAGGAGGATCCAATGCGCAAATTGAAAGATTGACCGGTTTTTGTGAAAAGGGGAGCGCAGCGCAGCTTAGCCCAAAACGAACCGAGGGAAGAGTTGGATTTGCAAAACAAAGATTGGGAAGAAGGCCTAAAGTTTCCTCGAGCGCCTCTGCAAGCGTCTCGCTGCTAAATCCGGGAAGAGGTGCGATTTCGCCCCACCCGTCATTCCACTGAAGGATTAACCCCTCTCGAAAGGGCCATCGAGGCGTATCTAAAGGGATCTTGTATTGGTAGAGCCTGGCTACCACAGAAGAGCTCCTGCGCAAAAAAGGGCCGTATAAAGAAAAAGGAGGAGCGCGCTTGTCTGAAGAACAGGGATCAATTCTAAAGGGTCTCGAAAGCGAAAAGTTTTCTGGACTGCAGGGATGCTCAAGGGGAGGATTGCCGATGCGCAAACAACTCCCATTTTGGCGCCCTGAAATAGAACAAGAATCCAGGGAATCAAAGAGGCAAAGACAATGCTCAAAGTATATTCCCAGCTTCCAAAACGATTTCCCCAACGAACAATGAGCGTCCGCTTATCTGCTGCCCGGTCGGAGATTTCATCGCGCAGATTGTTTGCAATGAGGATTGAACAAGAGAGGAGCCCGGGTGCAAGACTTGCAGTAAAGACAAGCCAATTCAAAGAATGGGTCTGTAAAAAATAGGCGCCGCAAACAGGGATGCAGCCAAAAAATACCAATACCAACACCTCGCCGAGTCCTAAATAGCCAAGCGGCCTAGGGCCTCCTGTATAAAGAACCCCCAAAACAATGCAGAGAGTAGCCACTGCCACGCTCCAAAGTCCAGCGAGAAACATCAGGGGAGTTGCAATGACAAATGCGGAGGCAAAAATAATAAAAGAGGCCAAGAGCATGGATCTGGGGGAGATCCAACCTTCTTGAGTTGCCCGTTTGGGGCCTTTGCGCAAAATGGAATCGGTTCCTTTGACAAAATCGAAATAGTCATTGGCGAAATTGGTTCCCACTTGAATGAGAAAAGAAAACAGAAGCGTGAGGGAAAAAATCAAAAGATCGATTTTTCCATTTTGCGCTCCAAGTGCTGTCCCAATAAACACAGGACTGAGACTGGCAATCCAAGTTTTTGGACGGGCAGCTAGAAAATAGGCTTTGGCAAGGCTTTGCTGGAGAGCTTGTTTTTCCATAACATACTTAATCGAAAAGACTAGACAGCATCCTCTGCCCAGTCAAAAAAAGCAAACAAATATTTAAGGATCTATCCGCGCGTGGCCTAAGCTTAAAATTTGGTGGTCCTAAATATGTAATGCTCAGATCTAGAAAAAAACAGGATCCGCTTCGCGGGCAGGATCGTCG
>JAZKAZ010000160.1:0-4679 GCA_040388845.1 Chlamydiota bacterium
GACGAAGTCCTTTGGCCAGCGGAGCTTGGGGCGCGGGGCTTCCCCCGGATCCTGTTTATCCTTAGCTGCCTTTCGCGGCGTTATCCTAAAGCCGCTTCGGCGTTATCCTGTAAATTTGGCGCATATACGTAGCTTCTCTCTTACTACTTTACAACCTCATGCGGAGAGATTGCATTCAGGTTATATAAATAGGTCTCCGGGAAAAACTTGGAGAGGATCTTGAGTGCATTTTCTCCATTTTGCGCCATGGCGCTAGCTGAATAAAGGCAGAGTCCTACGCCATGCCCTCTGCCAAAGCCGGAAAATAACACTGCGTCGTCTTTGAGCGATACGGTGAAATCGGAGCTTTTGAGATGGCTTGGTTTTAGGACAGTCTGAAGTGTGAAGAAGTCGATGTCGTGTGTTTCTACGCCATCTTTGACCCGAATTCCATACACTTTGTTGGAAGGGGTGTCGACAAAAAGTTCGATCGATTTAATTTGAGGCAGATCGAGAAGCTGACTCAAGGTTTTTTTGCTGATCTGGTAGGACCATTTTGAGTCTTGCCTTGCAAGGGCTGCGTGAGGAGCGTCGACTCCTTTTTCTGGGGCGAAAGAATTTTTACGGAAAACCGCTTGATAGGAGGCAGTTTTGCCACCGCTATTTTCGGTCCAGGAGGCGGCAAAAGGGAGATTTCGATTATTTTCAGGATGAACGAGAATGAGATGGCGTGTGGTATCGACGGCATGCTCAATGGGGGAGTTAGAGACGACGAGAGCTGACCCTTGATAGCCGGTTTCCTCTGAAGTCACATGCCAGAAGCTGCTGCTTGCCCGGGTTGCTTGATAGTAGGCATCGGTGCGAGTCAAAATAGCGAGCGCGGACATCACCTCTGGTTCAAGAGGAGAGGGAAATCGGGAGGTGAGGATCGATTTGACGTAGGATTCCACATCGATGTCATTGACGATATTGATGGAGCCGGAGACGCCGTAAATTGCAATCGCTCCTGTGTATTGAATTCCATTGATGAAGATCGAAGTTTCAGCAGAGCGTGGTTTGATGTAAATCTGATGGATGCCAGGAAATTCCTCTCCCCATTTTAAACCGTTCTCCAATTCATGAATCATAAATCGCTTGCCGAGCAATCCGGAGGCCACTCTAGAGCCGTCGTGTGGGTTGAAGATGTAGTACGGACCCTTTACTTCTAAAAGCGCCTCTCCGGCATCTTTTTCGAGGAGCACTTGGATATTTCGAGGCGCCATAGGCTCTGCGATTCGCTCATAAGACGAGTCCTCTTGGGCATTTATTTGAGGAAAAATTGCGCTGCAAAAGAGGGCAGCGATGAGAAGTGTTTTCATAATTTTAACTCCGATTTTTTTGGCTTACGTCCAAGATGTTCATAGGCAAGCGCTGTCGCTTCCCGCCCGCGAGGGCCTCTTTTGATCATCCCTTGCATGATGAGGAAGGGCTCGTAGACTTCCTCTACCGTATGAGGCTCCTCCCCAATGGCTGCTGATAAATTATTGAGACCGACTGGGCCTCCCGCATGATGATCAATGATAACCAACAGGATTTTTTTGTCCATTTCATCTAAACCTAAGTGATCGATGGCGAGCATTTCCAATGCCCTCTGAGCCAGGAAGAGATCCACCGAATTTTGTTTGTTGATTTGGGCAAAATCGCGCACCCAGCGCAGCAGGTTATTGGAGATACGAGGCGTTCCTCGAGACCGTTTTGCAATCTCTAAGGAAGCGTCTTCATGGAGCCAAAGATTCAATATCGAGGCGGTTCTCTGGACAATTTTTCCCAAGACGGGCGGCTCATAATAATCGAGTCTAAGCGAGATGGCAAATCGCGAGCGCATAGGTCCGCTTAAAAGCCCTGAACGAGTGGTGGCGCCAACTAAAGTGAACGGATTGAGTTTTACCTGCACGCTTCTGGCATTTGGCCCGGTATCAATCATGAGATCGAGGGAAAAATCTTCCATGGCGGAGTAGAGATATTCTTCAACTGCCTTTGGAAGGCGGTGGATCTCATCGATGAAAAAAATATCGCCCTGTTTGAGATTGGTCAAAAGCCCTGCGAGATCGCCCGGTTTTTCTAAGGCAGGCCCTGAGGTGACTGTGAGCTGAGTCCCCATCGATTTGGCCATGATGTGTGCAAGCGTTGTTTTCCCAAGTCCGGGAGGTCCGGAAAAAAGAATGTGCCCCAATGCCTCGCCACGACTTTTTGCTGCTTCAGTGAAAATCTCAAGACGTGTGCGGATTGCATCTTGGCCGATGAATTCGCTTAAATGCTGAGGGCGTAGAGGCACCTCAAAAGGCTCATTTGGTTTCGTCCAGGAGGACTCGATAAATGCTTCGCTCATATAATCAAAAACTCTAGCAAGAAAACCATTTGAAAAGCTATACCTAAGAGTCTGTCTGTAGTACAATTTACCTTAAAAAATGTGAAAAAAATATGAGTCTTCGGTCAGATCGCTGGATCCGCCAAATGGCAAATGATCATAAAATGATAGAACCCTTTGTTGACACCCAAGTCCGGGAGCATCAGGGGCGAAAATTGGTGAGCTATGGGTTATCGAGTTATGGATACGATTTGCGCGTAGCAGAGGAATTTAAAGTCTTTACCAATGTATACAGTTCAATTGTGGACCCGAAAAACTTCAATGCGAAAGCCTTTGTCGATATTAAAGGGGAGACGTGCATCATTCCTCCCAATTCATTCGCACTTGCCCGGAGTGTGGAATACTTTCGCATCCCGCGCAATGTCTTGACTTTATGCATAGGGAAATCGACCTATGCCCGTTGCGGAATTATCGTGAATGTCACTCCGTTTGAACCCGAATGGGAAGGGTTTGTAACGCTCGAGATTTCCAATACAACTCCACTGCCTGCAATCATTTATGCAGGAGAGGGCTTGGCCCAAGTCCTTTTTTTCCAAGCTGAAGAGGTTTGCGAGATTTCCTATGCAGATAGGAATGGAAAATATATGAGGCAAATGGAAATTACTTGCCCGAGCATTTAGCCGTAGAATTTTAATAGTATTTATATAATAAGGCTAAGAGGGTGTCATATGTCAAAAAAGAGCTCTGTCTGGTGGAGATCTTGGTGGGTGGTAGGCTTTTGTAGCGTCACCTGTTTTATCTATTTTCAGGCGCTCAAAGAAAAAAAAATAGCGATTCGCGAACTCCAATTTAGACTCGAAGAAAAGAATAAGGAAAAATTTTTAGGACTGCAGGAGAAAGAGGAGCTTTATTTGCGCATCTCCTCTCAAAATGATCCAGCGTGGATCGAGATGATTCTGATGCGCGATTTAGGAGTTGTCCCTGAAGGCTTCTTAAAGGTCCACTTTAGCAAGCAGTCGTCATGACTCTTCTCCTCTTTTTTTTATTGCTTGTTTTGATTCTTCTTTCTGCTTTTTTATCTGCCTCTGAAACCGCTCTTTTTTCACTCTCGCCTTTGACGGTCAAATCGTACCGCACCGCCTCCGATCCCAGGCTTGGATTGATTGGCCACTTAATGGACCGCCCTCGGGATGTTTTAGTTACGATTTTGATGCTCAATATCTTAGCTAACATCTTGATCCAAAACACGGTGTCTTCTTTTTTTGCCCCCTTTTCTGGCTGGGGGCTTAAAGTTGGAGTGCCACTTGCCCTCACTTTGATTTTTGGAGAGATTCTGCCCAAATCGCTTGCTCTCCCCAATAATTTCAGAGTAGCTTATAGAGCAGCCCCTTGGATCGACCGGGCGGCTCGTTTGCTCAAAGGAATCCGGGAACCTTTGACCCATGCGACTTCCTGGATTTCCAGGATTCTCTTTTTTTTCTTGCATGAAGAAAAAGAAATTTCATCCGATGAATTGAGGCATGTTTTAAAAACATCTGAGGAAAGCGGCGTCTTATTGCCGCAAGAGTGCGATCTCATAGGAGGAATGTTGGACCTACAGCATTCCATTGTGAAAGAGCGGATGCGTCCCAGAGAAGAGATTCTCTATTACGATATTCAAACGCCTCTCTCTCAGCTCACTTATCTTTTTGTCGACTTGGAGACGACCCGAGTTCCCATCTGCGATGGGAACTTGGAAAATCTGTTGGGGATTCTCTCCACGCGTAGGTATTTTTTCCACCGCGATCAGATTCAAAAACCCTCCGATCTTCTTTCTATACTAAAAAAGCCCTATTATATTCCGGAGACGACAAAAGCTTGGGTTTTGTTGGAGTCTTTGCGCAGGAAAGGAGAGAGCCTTGCGATGGTTGTCAATGAATATGGATCGATTTCCGGACTGATCACTCAGGAAGATCTCATTGAGGCAGTTGTGGGTGAAATCATCGATCGGAGAGATGCGAAAAATCTCTATACCCGCTCCAGCGATGAGGTGATCATTGCAAGTGGCAAATTAGAGCTTGCCGAATTCGAGGAGATCTTCGGTATCCCTTTAAAATCCAAAGAAAATATTGTGACGCTCGGAGGATGGTTGATTGAACAACTAGGCGATATTCCGCCAGCTGGTACAAAATATGCGACGGATCACTTTCTTTTTTATATCTTGGCAGCAGACCCCAATCGGATCCGCCGTATTTATGTCAGGCGATTAAACCATGCAAAGAAGCGATGACTTTTTATATTTTCTTCACTCTTCTGGCTGTTGCAGTTCAAGGCCTTTTTGCCCTTTTTGAGATGGCTTGTGTCTCATTCAATA
>JAZKAZ010000160.1:4689-4901 GCA_040388845.1 Chlamydiota bacterium
GAAGCGCCCCTCCAGGCTTTTTGGAACCACGCTGATCGGGATCAACACAGCGCTTGTTTTTGGCTCTGAGTGCGCAAGGCACATTTACGAGTCGGTTCATCTCGATCCCGATTGGGCTCCCTTGACCCAGGTTTTGCTCGTCGTTATTTTTGGCGAGCTTGCCCCAATGTTTGCAGCGCGCCGCCATCCCGAACAGCTGGCAATGTTTTTTG
>JAZKAZ010000161.1:0-3151 GCA_040388845.1 Chlamydiota bacterium
AGAACAGTGATCCAAAAACCGAAAGCCCGGCTGTTCGGGACGACTTAGAGGGAGAAAAGAATGACAAAGTACCGGAGTTACCTTTGCATCTCGAGCATTCTCCAAATCCAAGCGATGAATCCCGAAGAGACAGCAGTCATAGTAAGTCAGGGAGTTTTCAGGATCTAGATCCGATTATCGGAAGCCCTCCAGGCGTTGAGACTGAGAATTTTCTTTCTCTTCGCCCCCAATCTCCGACTGCGACGAACCTCGGGCAAACGACCCAAAAAAAATTTTGGCCTTCGAGCAAAAAGCCAACCGATCGTCCCTCCATGTAAATCTAAAGCTTAAAAGACGGCTCCTAAAGGGCAGCACGCCTTGCGGAGCCAATTTATCCATAGCCGAAATAAACTTTGGAGTGATTTGCAAATCCGCATAAAACAAGAGAGCCGCTTTTCAGGGGCTGGAGCGCTGATTCCCGGCGCTGCACTCTGCTTCAGAGCGAGCTTCTCCATTCCCATTTCAGCCACTTGTATGGCATAGTAGTTGCGAATTCCCCCGTGTAGATTGGCAGATTTAATGTATTTCATCCCTAAATCTTGTAAAATCCGGTTAGAGGCCCCATTTTCAGAATGAGCGGTCGCAATGATCTCACGCAGGGGCTCCTTTTCTAAAAGGACTCCTCGTTTAACAACTTCTGGCATCAAACCGTGGACCATCGCTGTGGCAGCCTCTTTCCCATAGCCTTTTTTCCAAAACGCCTTAAGCCCAAAACCTGCCATTTGCGATTCTCCAGGGATATCTCCATGTCCTACGTTGACCATCCCGAGAAAAGCTCCGGTTGTTTTATCGCTTACTCGGTATGCACTAAATGGGTCTCCATCCAAAAATCGCTTGGCCAAAACTTTGACTCTCCCAGCGCTTTGATCTCGCGTGCGAAGGCTTCCATTCATGTAAAGCCGCATTACATCGGGATCCCCAGAAAGATCCGCCCATTCATCAATGGTTTGCGCATCTTCTTTGATCGGTGTCATTCTCAAATTCTGCGTCGTGATTTCCGCATCAAACGGGAGCTCTGAGCGGATTTGCACATCCACTGGACCTTTATAGGGATTGATCGCTGCCATGTTTTATACCTCTTTAAAAATAGGCAGAATTTTAACCCTTTATAGATAATGACTCAATAGGCCCTTTAGCACACCGGTTTGTTCCAAGACATCTAAGACAATCACAAATAGAGAAATGCCAATCACTGTCAAGAGCAGGCAGCGCCTAAAAAATGACCGGTAAGCAGGCAGTTTCCAAGCCATGAGGGCGGGGAAAATACAAAGCAAAATGACAACGAAAATTCCGGCAAATTGGAGAGCTAGAATAAATCCTCTCTGATAGGTCAGCACAAAAATTAGAGGAGGAATGAATGTGAGGAGGCAAGCCAGTTCGCGCCCTAAACTAAACCGCTTCATCTTTAGGCCGTCTGTCAAAAAGTCAGAGAGGCTCAATGACACACCCAAAAAGGACGTAATGATCGCAAAGAAGGAAAATACACTTGCAGCAGTTGTGATCCAACGATTTTGCAAAATAAAGGAAAGAGAGGCAGCTCCCGTTTCCCCATGAATCCAAGCCTGGACCAATCCATGCTCTCCCTCGATGGGAACGACTCCTAGAATCAACAACTCCCAAAGAGCGTAAACAACAAAAGGAATCAAGCTGCCGATCAGGAGAGTCAGGCGTAGTTTTTTTACATTGTGATCGAGATAAGTGGTAAGGGTTGGAATGATGATGTGAAACCCGAAGGAAGTAACCATCACTGGTATGGCCACCCAAATGGCAGGGGCGTCGAAATGTTTGAGAAGATTGAGATCGATATGGGCAGGCAGAAACGCGATCAGAAAAATATAGGAAATAATGAGCCCAAGCATGAAAAAACGATTCATCCAATCCACTGCCTGCGTTCCCAGATAGACAAAAATACCAAAAAGAAAAAGGAGCGGGAACGGGCCTAGGTAGGCGGGTAGCTGCCATCCAGTAAGCCAACTGAACGCTTGAAGAAAAAGAGGAGCGCTTCCCGCAATGTACGCTGCTGTCAGTGAGTAAAGAAGAAGCAAATAGGTGATCCAACAAATCCCCTTGCCCCAAATCCCAAGAAAGCGTCCGACCATGCTGCTGAGGTTGGCCTCGCCAGGAGTGGCTAAATTGGCATCTAAAAACAGAAGAGAAGTAATGAAGAGAAAAAGCCAACAGATTGCCAAAAGCGCAAGCGAGGGAAGAAATCCCGCAAACGAGGTGATTACAGGGAGCGCCAGCATACCAGCGCCGATCGAGGTCCCTGAAACAAGAAGAATCCCGCCAATAAAACGGTTTGTGCGCAACATAAAAAAATCCTATTTACTGGTTGATCTTGCCTTTTAATTCGATGCGAATTGAAAAGCGAGACCAACTAGCAAGCGTTAAAATGAAAAAATTCGGACGAGTTCGCAGCCGATGACAAGAAATGCAAAGAAAAAAGCGCCCATAAGAGCCAGTTTACCGCCGGCTACATGATAATTTGAGGTCAGGTTTTTCCGATAACGGCCAATCCAAGCCATCAAAACAGGGAGAATGCCAAAAAGAATCATGGCGCAGATTCCTCCCGCAAAGCTGAGCGCTTTAAAGAAAATCTGAGGTTTATAGAGAGCCAAAAGGAGAGGGGGCACGAGCGCTAAAAAACAGAGTTTCCAGACATATTTGGGCTTTAAGGAAATTTTAAAACCGTCTGCCAGAAAGTGCGTTAAGGTGAGCCCTTGAGCAAGAAATGAGGTGACGATGGCAAAAAAGGCAAATCCTTGCGCAAAATGACTGAGCGAGTTGGAACCCAAAGCAGTTTTTAGGGCAAGCGTTGCCTCTTCCCCCTTTTGGTAGCTATCGAGAATGCCACCTGTTCCCTCAAAAGGGACAACACCGAGAACGAGCAGAGACCAGACAACGTAGACTGCTAAAGTAATGAGACTCCCGCCTAGAATTGTGAGCCGAACTCGCTTCAGATCTCCTTTCATGTAGGCAGTTAAACTTGGAATCATATTTTGAAAGCCAAAAGAAACCACGAGTACAGGTAAAGGCAATAAAAGGTATTTGGGCGCAGAATGGGAAAGAAGGGTCGGGTCGATCCGAGTGATTCCAAGGCCAATCATCGCAA
>JAZKAZ010000162.1:0-1512 GCA_040388845.1 Chlamydiota bacterium
AGCGATCGGCATCACAAATCAAAGAGAAACAACGGTGATCTGGGAGAGGAAAACCTCCCGCCCTATTTTTCACGCAATTGTCTGGCAAGACAGGCGGACAACTCCCCTCTGCGAGCAGTTGAGAGGAGAAAAATTGGAGCCGTTATTCAAAGAGAAAACAGGTTTGCTGCTCGATCCCTATTTTTCAGGGACCAAAATAAAATGGATCCTCGATCATGTGCCGGGCGCCCGCGCGATGGCAGAAAAAGGAGAATTAGCATTTGGAACCATCGACTCCTGGCTTGTCTGGAAATTGACGAGCGGAAAACTCCACATTACCGATGCCACCAATGCAAGCCGAACCCTTCTCTACAATATTCATGAAGGTGCATGGGATGAGGAACTTCTCAAGATTTTAAAAATTCCCAAATCTCTTCTTCCTGAGGTCAAAAGCTGTTCGGAAGTTTATGGAAAAACAGCAGAGCATATTTTTTCAGCGCCCATTCCCATTGCAGGAATCGCAGGCGATCAGCAGGCAGCCCTCTTCGGACAAGGATGTACAAAAGCGGGAACTGCTAAGGCAACTTATGGGACAGGCTGCTTTATTTTAATGAACACCGGCACAAAACCGGTCATTTCCCATAGCCATTTAATCACAACAGTGGCTTTAAGCCTAAAGAGAGAAATCCATTACGCATTAGAGGGAAGCGTATTCACAGCAGGAGCTGCCATCCAGTGGCTGCGCGATAACTTAAAGCTGATTCAAAAGAGCTCTGAGATCGACACGCTGGCAGCCACCGTTCCAGATACGGGCGGTGTCTTTTTTGTCCCCGCTTTTACAGGACTTGGAGCGCCTCATTGGGACCCGCATGCCCGGGGGGCAATTCTAGGGCTTTCCCGAGGAAGCGGTCCAGGACACCTGGCCAGAGCCGTATTAGAAAGTATCGCTTTTCAAGCAACCGATGTTCTCAAAGCCATGGAAAATGACTCGAAAATCCGCCTCTCTGAGTTGAGAGTAGATGGAGGTGCGGTGGTCAGCGATTTATTGATGCAGATGCAGGCCGATTTTATGGATGTCGTGGTATTGCGCCCCAAAAATCGAGAACTAACAGCCCTTGGCGCGGCTTTCTTGGCAGGCCTTGCAGTGGGCGTTTGGAAATCAATCGATGATTTAAGCTCGATTTGGCAGCTCGATCGGAAATTCAATCCTCAAATGGACAAGGAAGTCCGTCAAAAACGATTGCTAAAATGGGATATCGCCGTAGACCGGTCTAAAAATTGGGAGCAAAGTGCTCCTTAACATAAATTTTTGGTGTTACAACATCGATTCCGGGGAGCTTTCACGTCAGCCGAAACACCAAAAATTTATGTTAAGGAGCACTAACGAATGAACCGAGATGAGATGCTCGAGTATTGCAAACGCTCCCCTGACCTCTGGGATCTCATCATCATCGGCGGCGGCGCAACAGGCCTGGGGAGCGCCGTCGACGCCGCATCGCGGGGCTTTAAGACGCTCCTTCTCGATGGATGCGA
>JAZKAZ010000162.1:1522-3409 GCA_040388845.1 Chlamydiota bacterium
TGGCAAGGGAACATCGAGCCGGAGCACTAAACTCATTCACGGCGGGCTTCGGTATCTCAAACAAGGGAACATCTCGCTTGTCAGAGAGGCACTCAAAGAGCGGGGGCTTCTTTGCCAAAACGGACCCCACCTAGTGACCCATCTTCCCTTTCTTATCCCCCACTATCAGTTTTGGGAGGCCCCTTTTTATCGAATTGGCATGAAAATCTACGATCTTCTCGCAGGGAAATTGAGGCTTGAAAAATCGGAGCATCTCACAAGGGAAGAGACGCTCCTTCGCGTGCCTACGATTGCGCCCCAAAATTTGCGCGGAAGTGTCATCTACTATGATGGGCAATTCGATGATGCCAGGCTCGCTATTTCTCTTGGGAGCACTTGTGCAGATCTTGGAGGAGTCCTCATCAATTACATGCCAGTTACGGGCTTTGTCAAAAAAAATGGGTTAATTTCAGGAGTGACAGCTACCGACTTAGAATCTGGGGCAGAGTTTACCCTCCACGCAAAAGCTGTTCTCAATGCAACTGGAGTCTTTTGCGACCGGCTGCGTATACTTGACGATCCGAAAGCCTCTTCGATCATTGCACCTAGCCAAGGCATTCACCTCGTTCTCGACCGCTCATTTATGCCCTCTGATACGGCAATCATTATTCCTAAAACCGAAGATGGACGCGTTCTTTTCTTCGTTCCTTGGCATCGCCATTTGATCATAGGAACAACCGATACGCCTGTAAAAACGGTCAGCCTTGAGCCTAAGGCTTTTTCTGAGGAGGTCGATTTCATCCTCAAACACGCAGCTCGGTATTTAACAAGAGCGCCTACTCGAAAAGATATCTTAAGTGTATTTGCAGGCCTTCGCCCTCTAGTAAAAGTAGGCAAGGGAACTCGGACAGCCTCCCTTTCTCGCGAACATGAGATCGTTGTTTCTCCTTCGGGACTCATTACCATCACGGGGGGAAAATGGACCACCTACCGAAAAATGGCCCAAGATGCAATCGATAAAGTAATCCAAGTAGGGAAACTCGAAGATGTGCCTTGCGCAACGGAGCATCTCCGCTTACATGGCTATCCGAAGGGAGCTCAAAGTTCACTTGCCGCACTGGACGCTTGGCGCATGTACGGCTCAGATGCAATCTATCTAGACCGTTTGATCCAAGATCATCCTCATTTAGGCCATCTGCTTCATCCCCGCCTCCCCTACGTAGGTGTAGAGATCATATGGGCAGTTCGCCACGAGATGGCCAGGTCCTTGGAAGATGTTCTCTCTCGACGGACACGCGCTCTTTTTCTCGATGCGAGAGCGGCCATCGAAATTGCCCCGCGCACAGCTGCCTTGATGGCACATGAGCTTGGAAAAAACGCTGACTGGGAAAGAGATCAGATTCAAAATTTTACAAAATTGGCTGAAGGGTATTTGATTGGAGTGGAATAAATGCTCGAAGAAGAGCATTTATCCACCGAGCACAATTGATTATAGACTTAAGAGTTGGTCTACCATAAATTTATCCTCCCAATAAATGAGAGTTCAGGAGCAGTACCCAATGATCTTTCAGGAGGAGGAGGAAATCCGCCTGCTGCAGAAACGCCTCTTAACTCTTCATCGGTCAGTGTATGGTGGTATTTGTCCTTAAATGCCTGCTTATATTCTTCCTTTGTAAAATGAAAATTGGCACTTTCCACAATTTTTTTTCTTTCTTCTTTTGTTTTTGCATGTTTTAGCTGATTTCTAAAAGATCCGTCTTTTTCCATCTTCTCTATGAATTTTTTTGCTGAATCGAGTGTCATTCAATTCTCCTTGATTGTTTTTTTTGCTAATAACTGAACTAACCGAAAACAGGCTCTACCACAAATTTATCTGCATAACTGTTCTTTCAGGGGCACCCAATGATC
>JAZKAZ010000162.1:3536-3807 GCA_040388845.1 Chlamydiota bacterium
GCGTCTTTTTCCATTTTCTCTATGAATTTTTTTGCCGAATCGAGTGTCATTCAATTCTCCCTGATTGTTTTACTACTGTAAACTTCTGCTACACCACAATCTTTTTAATATGCGGGTATATTATTAAATTCAAGCTGAGAATATAAAATTTAATTTTTTTCAACGCCGCCAAGAAGAGAAAAAACATTTTCCATTCCTCGTCCTCGCAGAGAATGAACGAGCGCTGCGCTCCGCTTCCCACGCTGGCAAAAGATTCCGTAATTGATTGTGG
>JAZKAZ010000162.1:3853-14546 GCA_040388845.1 Chlamydiota bacterium
CAGCTCTCGAATATCGATGAGCGTCATTTTTTTGGACTCGGCAAATTCGATTTCCCACGACTCTCTTTCAGATAAATGAAGAATAGTGGGATGCGCGCCGCATAATGGACAATTTTTTTTCCGCTCAAATGAAATAGTTCGCTGCGTGTAGTGGATCAAATCATTAAATAGAATTTCATGGGATCCGAGAACCGGCATTTTCAGAAAAAATTTAATCGCCTCCATCGCCTGCAAAATGCCAAAATATCCTGGCACAGGTCCAAGAACTCCCACTTGCTGGCAAGTTCCTACGCACCCTTCTTGCGGAGTTTCTTCCCAAAGACAGCGGAGGCACGCATCTCCCCTTTCAGGCAGATAAGTTTGAATTTGTCCTTCAAATTGATAAATGCTCGCCCGGATGACCGGTTTTTGCAGAAAATAGGCGGCATCGTTGATGAGGAATTTAGCTCGGAAATTATCTGTGCAATCAAGGACGATGTCGTAGAGAGAAAATAGGTAGAGGGCATTTTTTGCCGAGCAGTGATTGGGGTAGGAATCTACAGTAATTGAGGGATTGAGCTCTCGCAATCTAGCAGCTGCGATTTCGGCTTTTGGTTTCCCAATTTCTTTGTTTAAATAGAGCGGCTGGCGGTGAAGATTGCTTTTTTCAAGGATGTCCCCATCGCAAATTCCGAGAGTGCCCACTCCTGCTGCAGCAAGATATAAAAGAGCAGGCGCGCCCAGTCCTCCTGCACCGATGACGAGGCACTTTCCATTTTTTAAAAGCTCCTGTCCCTTTTGCCCCACTTCAGGAAGGATCATTTGTCTGGAATAATCGCTCAATTTCAACCTCCCGCAACAGGAGGAATGAGCAAGATTCGGTCTCCCGAATTTAGGGGCGAGTCCCAAGAGGCCACTTTTGAATTGATTGCAGCCTTGACTTGGTGCTCAGAAAGCTTAAACGAATAGCGAACTTTCAACTCGTTGAATAGCTCTCTTGCTGTTTTGGCCTCTGATTCGATTGTTTCTTCAGGAAGCCCTCGCTCTTGTCTGAGGAGTGCATAGTAGGTAACGTGGATTGTTTTTTTCATTTGCTTTAAGTTCCTTTGATGCCCAACTTATCTAAAAAAAAATTAACTTCAATTTTTATTTTTAGGGCTCTAGGATGAATTCATGGAACCGATTCATTTTAGAGGAAAGTCTTATTCTGCAAAAAAGCGCTACTTTGCAGGGACGCACCGCATTCAAAGTCCCGAAGAAACGTGGGAAAAGATTGCACCACTGGCGCCGTACATTGGACTTACTCGCGTTGCAAACATTACCGGACTCGACCGGATGGGGATTCCTGTAACGCTTGCTATCCGGCCTCGGTCAAAAACGCTTGCCACCTCTTCTGGAAAAGGACTTTCTCTTGTGATTGCTCAAGTATCTGGATTTATGGAGGCACTCGAGCTTTATTGCGCAGAGGAGATCATTTTGCCGTTTCGCACTCTGAGCTATCACCAGTTAATCCAGGAATCTGCAACGATTCCTGTGGATCAACTTCCCTTCAGAAAAAACTCTCTTTTTAATCCTGCATGGCCTGAAAAGTGGACGATGGGATGGGATCTTTTGCAGCAGAGAGAAGTTGCAGCTCCCCTATTGGCAGTTGAGCTCAATTATTGCACAGAGTCTGCCCATCGTCATTCTTGGAAAGAACATTTGTCTTTTGAAGAGAGCTCCAATGGTTTGGCCTCAGGAAACCATTTCCTTGAAGCCCTCACTTCTGCCATTTATGAAATCATTGAACGAGATGCCATTGCTTGTCATCAATTTGCAGCAGATACTCTTCCTTACTCGATCCCTCGGATCCGTTTGGAAACGATTCCCTACAAGTCAGTATCCCAATTGATTGGTCAAATGGAGACAATGGGGTTTCATTCATTTTTGTATGATTGCACAGTCGATACAAAAGTGCCCGTTTTTATGGCGTCGATTTATGACAAAGTCATTTACAAAATAGGACTTGGCACGGGCTATGGAGCTCATTTAGATCCGGAAGTGGCGATGCTCCGCGCTTTGACGGAGGCCATTCAAGGAAGGCTTGTGACAATTGCAGGTTCTCGCGATGATATGTTTTCTATCCATCTCCCCTGCGATCAATTTGATACGCAGAGTCTCTTAAAATCTTTGGAAAGCGTCCTTGCTACAGTGGATGTTTCAGCGGTCCATTCAGAATCTACTGCCACGCTTGAGGGCGATACCCATATTCTCATAGACAAATTGAAAAAAGTAGGCATCGATCAGATTCTTGTATTTGATTTGAGCCACCCCGAATTCGACCTCTCGGTCGTTCGGGTATTAATCCCCGGGCTACAGACTCATTACTCGTTTTTTTCGCATGTGGGAGAAAGAGCTAGAAAATTCGCAGATCAAAAACGCTCTGAAGTAGATCAGACTCAAACCTCTGGTCCGATTTTTGTGAAGGGAATCCACCTGCCAGCGGGAGGTGCCGTATGAATTTTTCTCCAGAAGAGATTCTTGTTTTTCTTGGACCTTCGCTTGCGCTTGGAGATGCGCAATCGACCCTAAAAGCAACCTACGTTCCCCCTGCAAAGCAAGGCGATATTTTGAGCGCAGCAAACTGGAAAGACCTCAAAGTGATTGCGCTGATCGATGGATTTTTTTTACAAAAACTCTCTGTTTGGCATAAAGAAATTCTCTATGCCTTAGATCGGGGCATTTTTGTTTTGGGATCGAGCAGCATGGGCGCGCTTAGAGCCGCTGAAACGGCAGATTTCGGAATGATTGGAGTTGGGAAAATTTATGAGCTCTATAAAAACGGCTCTATCATCGATGATGATGAAGTGGTTCTTGCGCACGGACCTGCAGAAGAAGGCTATTTCCCCCTCTCAATTCCTCTAATTAATCTCCGCTTCACACTGGATCTGGCCGCCCGTGAAAAAGCTTTTTCTCCAGAGATCTGCAGCGTCTTTTTTAAGATTGCCCAGTCGCTCTACTATCCAGAAAGGACGTTTGAGCAAATCAAGGAGACAGCAGAAAAACAAGGACACGCAAAAAAAGAGACCGAGGAAGTCATCGCTTTTTTGCAGACGCGCTATATTGACCAAAAAAAAGAAGACGCCCTTCTCTTACTTGACACAATTAAAACCTTAGATCCTGCTGCTTTGCCTTCTAAAAAACCATTTATGAGAACCTCTCTTTTTGAAGTTTTCTATCATTACGATCAACGGGTTCGAACGACTCCTGCCGAGGTTTCCACAAAACAAATCGCTCTCCATTTTGCGCTCCACGACCCTCATTTTCCAGATACCCAATATCATGCATTCAATCAGGTTCTCGTGAATTTTTTAGCAGATATTTTGAAACTGGAAGTCACAGAAGAGGCCATCCAACAGGAAAAAGAGCGCTTATATTTTCGGCTAAAACTCACAGCCGAAAAAGATCAAAAAGAATGGATCCTGCGCAATCATCTAAAACCTGAAGAATTTCACCAATTGCTCTCTGACCGATGCAAAGCGCGCGCGCTCCACCACTCAATTCTGGGAAGTCAAGTCCCTTGGAAAAGAGTCAAATACTTACTGGATGCGTTGAAAATGAGCAACAGATACGAAGAGTGTGTAGAAAAAGCATCTATCCAAGAAGAATTTGTTCAGCATTCAATGCCTCACTACAGCGAAGGAAATCTCGCTGAGATGCAATCTCAAGAGATCATTGAAAGCCATGCAATGCAAACGCCTTGGAATCCCGATGTTTCATGCCCCTCTTGGGCCAAAGATGCAGGATTTTATAGTGTATCGGAGATGAAAACTGAAATGATCAAAGCTAAAATCGCGCGCGATTTTCTTGAATCGCTCGCGTCGTTTGATTAGATGCTATACCACAACCATTCAAAATCACCCGTTATCTGAAAACATATTCACTAAAGCTCTACTGGCGAGCGCTCTAGCATCAGAGGATACAGAAAGACCTTCTGCATGAAGGTTTGCTCCTGCAGCGGAAATGCCTTTTAACTCTTCATTGGTCAATGCATGGTGGTATTTTTCTTTATACGCTTGCTGATATTCTTCTTTTGTAAAATGAAACTGTGTCTTGATGAGCTTTTTTCTTTCTTCTTTCTTAGCGTGTATAATCTGATTCTTAAAAGAAGCGTCTTTTTCCATTTTTTCCAGAAATTTTTTTTGCGGATTCTACCGTCATTAGTTTCCTCTTAATTGATTCAAGTTTGACCTGCCGACCCTCATGGGCCCACAATCTTTGTGATAATCCTGACCCTGTATTAAATTCAAGACTCTTGAATAAATCAGAAAAAGCGCCGTCTCTAAGCCAATCCCTATTTTCAGAAGAATAGATAGACTCTCCTCCGGCAGGGGGGTAGCATAGATAGTCCCAATAAAGGAATTACTAACCCGGATTTTGTAATACTTCAGAACTGAAGGCTGAAATGATCAAGGCCAAAATCGCGCGCGATTTTGGATTGAAAACGCTACCACAAATCGATCCCGCCTCTCATCGCGAGAAGTCTGGTAGAATCGTAGTTGCTTTGCGGGGGAGCTCCTGCTGCAGCAATATCTCTTAAGTCTTTGTCGGTCAGTGGTTGGTGATATTTTTCCTTATACGCTTGTTTATATTCATCTTTTGTAAAATGAAAATGCGCATTTTCGATGGTTTTTTTTCTTTCTTCTTTTGTTTTCCCATGCGTCAGCTGCTGTCTAAAAGAAGAATCCTTCTCTAGTTTATCTAGAAATTTCGTTGCGGAATCTAATGTCATCTGTTTCCTCTCAATTGATTGAACCTACTATTTTTTTAATAATGTGGGTCCTTTATTAAATTCAACTTGAAAGTCGAATTGCTTGAATAAATCGTCTGAATTCCTTAAGAGAAGGAATATGGATGAAGAAGCGCCGCCTCCAAGACAACCCCTATTTTCAGAAGAATCTTTAGATAAACTCTCCTCTGGAGAGCA
Organism: Chlamydiota bacterium; assembly: GCA_040388845.1. GTDB lineage: Bacteria > Chlamydiota > Chlamydiia > Chlamydiales > SM23-39 > JAZKAZ01. Next base: position 8,799 of record JAZKAZ010000162.1, read on the forward strand.
GATCGACCGACTCATTCACATCATCACGCCTAAAGGGTGGATTGCCCTTTTGAGTTTATTTGGATTGATCACAGCCGGAATCATTTGGGCACTTTTCGGAAAAATCCCCATCGAAGTGCATGGAAAAGGGATTATTTTTACCGAGAGAGGGGTTTTTAGCATAGATAATGCCAATAAAGGAATCACTAAAGAGGTCTTCATCCAGGCGGGCGATTGGGTCAGTCCCAACATGGTGATTGCCAGATTGGAGGATCCCAATTTGGAAATAGCGCTTTTTACTGCCAAAGAGAAAATGGATTATATCTCCGCCTTTTTTGAAGATTTTAAAAAAAAGATCTCTTTGGGAAAAACCGAAGTGGAAGCCTACCAGGAACTTGTCCGAAAATATCGTCTATCTATCGACCAGCAAATGCACCAAGTTGAGATGCTTGAGGCAAATGAAGAGGTTCGATTGGGGGATCGAGACGAGGCTCTCGATGAGCTGGAACTTCTATTGAGAGAGGTAACTCCTTCCAATTATATCCCCTTTTTCCAAGATCATTTATTTCACATGATGGAAACTTACAGCAAACTAACTGATCAAAAGCGCGGCCTTGATATTCATCCCCCTTCAGAGGGGCAAATCATCGAAATGTATATCGTCCAAGGAGATTGGCTCAATCCCGGAGATCCAGTCGCTTTGGTCAAATATCCCCTGGCGCCCGGAGAGTCCCATGTCTGTTATGCCTATTTTCCTGTGAGTGAGGGGGAGCGGATTTTCCCCGGCATGGATGCGAAAATCGGCGTCGAAAATGTGGACGATAAGGTGTATGGATTTTTGCTTGGCAAGGTGAAGCAAGTCTCTGATTTTCCCAGTTCTGATTTGGCTTTGATCAACCGAATCCGCAACCCGCAGCTGGTCTCGTTTTTAAAACAGGGCGCAACAACAATTGTCAAAGCGATCATCGAGCCCATTCGAGATCCAAAGACTGCTTCCGGATATGCGTGGACTACAGGAAAGGGCCCTCCTCAATATTTGATCGCGGGAGTGACTTGCAATGTGCGGATCAATATAGAAACAAAAAGACCCGTTTCTTATTTATTGCCTCAGCTCTTTTTAAAACCATCTCAAGTTCAGGGGCCCAATCCGGATGTTTTTCCCAAAAAATAGGGTGCATACCCCTACTGTCATTCAGATGGAGGCTGCCGAATGTGGCGCTGCTGCCCTCGGCATTGTTCTTGGCTATTTTGGAAAATCAATCCCCTTAGCCGAGCTGAGATACCAATGCGGCGTGACTAGAGATGGCAGCAATGCGGCAAATCTCATGAAAGCGGCTGCGCACTATCAACTTCAAGGAAATGGGTTTAAAGTCAATGCAGATGAGGCAGAAGCGCTTTCTCTTCCCTTCATCGTTTTTTGGAATTTCAACCACTTTCTTGTGGTGGAAGGGTTTTCTAAAAATTGGGTATATCTCAATGACCCGGCCTATGGCCCTCGAAAGATCACACATGAGGAGTTCGAAGAGGCTTTTAGCCAGATTGCATTTACATTTGAGCCTAAGAAGGAGTTTCAGAGGGAAAAGAGAACTCCCAGTTTATGGAATCAGCTCGAAAGTAGGCTGCGCGGAATCCGATTGCCGATCGTATTTGTTGCTCTTTGCGGATTTGGTCTTTTAGTGCCTGGATGGGGGATGCCGGTCACTTTGCAGGTATTTTTCGATTCGGTCCTAGGCTCAGTGGGGATTTCCTGGAAATGGGGCGTCCCGCTTGCTCTTTTTATCCTCACATTGATTGCTGGAAGTTTTAAGTGGCTCCAAGAATCGTTTCTCAATCGACTCAACACGCGTCTTTTAGTGAAATATTTCGGCCATTTTATCTGGCATATCCTTCGACTCCCTCTTGAATTTTATGCCCAGCGATTCGGCGGGGAAATCGCCTATCGAACGACTTTAAATGAAAATGTGGCCAAAGCGCTGACCGGAAATCTCGCAACAACTGCGGTCAATGGATTTCTGATCATCTTCTATGCCTCTGCGATGTTTTACTATAGCCCGCTGATTGCTCTCGTTGGAATTTTTGCCGCCTTTTTAAATTTATTAATCCTTTGGGTAGTCGCCCGGTCGAGAAAAGACGCGTTTGCCCGCATGCAGCAAGAAATGGGAAAAAGTATCGGTTTTTCCATCGGAGCGCTTCAGAATATCGAAACGATTAAATCTGTGGGCAATGAGTCCGATTTTTTTGAAAAATGGGCGGGCTATACAACAAAAAAAATGAATGCCGAACGGGAGATTTCTCTAAAAGATGTGATTCTTACCTCTCTTCCCCTCACCTTGCAAGATCTCTCCATGGCAGCTCTATTGGGAATTGGAGCGTGGAGAGCCATCCATTATGAAGATATGACAATTGGGATGCTGATTGCGCTCCAAGGGTTTCTCTATGCATTTCTCTTGCCGGTCATGGAAATGGTCAATCTAGGCACTCAAGTCCAAACCCTCCAAATTGATATGGGGCGTCTCGATGACGTCCTTAAAAATCCCGTCGATTCTTCTTTTGTGGAAAGCAAGCATCCACAAGAACCTTTATCAAGCCGTTTGGAGGGTTTTTTAGAATTCAAAAATGTCAGCTTTGCCTACGGTCCCCTTGATCCCCCGCTGATTGAAAATTTAAGCTTCAGCCTCAAACCCGGCGAAAGCCTTGCGCTCGTGGGTCCTACCGGCTGCGGCAAGTCGACGATTGCCAAACTCATTTCAGGTCTCTATCTTCCTAGATCTGGCGAAATTCTCTACGACGGAAGAAAAAAAGAAGAATACACCCGCACAGCATTTGCCCTCTCTTTGAGTTCCATTGATCAGCAGATCTTTCTCTTCTCCGGAACAATCAAAGAAAATCTGACCCTTTGGGATGAGCTCATTTCGAATGAAGAGTTAGTCGAATCGGCTCAAAAGGCATGCATCCACGACGAAATTCTACTCAGGCTCGACGGATATAACACACAAGTTTTAGAAGGGGGCATTAATTTTAGTGGAGGAGAGCGGCAGCGGCTGGAAATTGCAAGGGCATTAGTCACAAAGCCATCCATTCTAATCATGGACGAGGCGACAAGCGCCCTCGACTCAAAAATTGAGGAAGAGATCCTGAAAAATATCAAAGCTGCCAAATGTACGACAATCATGATTGCGCACCGCCTCAGCACGATCCGCGATTGCAATGAGATCCTCGTGCTTGATCTGGGCAAAGTGGTGCAAAGGGGCACGCATGAGACACTCAAAAATGTAGAAGGGCTCTACCGAGAGCTTGTGATGAAGGAATCGGTATGAAAAGAGAGGGAGAGATCAAAAGCAGAGAAGCGCTAGATGATGTGTTAGTTCAAGAGTCCTTCAAAGAACTCAATTCGATTTTGCAAAAAGAGCCCCCTCTCGATTTTTGCTCTATCTCCGATCCTATTTTTGTCTCACTCAGGCAAATCAGCAGATTTACCGACTTGCTATTTTTCTATCCCGAGGACCTTCTCCCCAAAATCACAGACCATGAAAAGATCAAAGAGATTTGCCACTATTCAAAAGTTCGCTACCGGAGAGTTTCTTTGGTGGGAAAATGGTGGAAAGAAGATTCTTTAGCGCTTTTGGCCTTTTACCAAGAGCTGCCCGTGGCGCTCATCAACAAAAAAGGAAGCGGCTATGAAATGATCTCCCCTTCCGGAAAAACAGAGACCGTAGATGAAAAAAACGCCCCTTTTTTTGCCAAGACAGCCTACACCTTTTATGAGCCATTTCCAGAAGGCGAGCTTACCGGCTTTTCCGTTTTAAAGTTTGCCGTCAAAAAAAGAAAAAAAGAAATTCTTTCGATTATAAATATCGGCATTCTGGGAGCCCTTGTTAGTTTGATCCCTCCGTTTTTTTATAAAGTCCTCTTCGATCGGGTCATCCTCGCCTATGATTCTACTCTCTTGGGGCAAATCATCATTGGACTCACTGTCATTGCCCTTTCCAATTTAGCCTTCATGCTCACCCGCTCGCTTGTTTTCTTACGCCTCATGCAATTGGTCGATCTAAAAATTGAATCGGCACTTTGGGATCGGCTCTTGGCGCTCACTGTCAATTTCTTCCGCCAGTTTACGGTAGGTAACCTCATCCAGAGAATTTATGCCGTAAGCCAGATCAGGGAAGAGCTAGGAGGAAATGTCATCAAAGTAATTCTGTCCGGCTTTTTTGCGTTTTTCTACTTTTTTGCCATGATTGCCTATAGCAAAACTTTGGCTCTTCTTGGAATGGGGGTCACCCTTTTCTGTTTGATCATTACCTCCATTTGCGTAGTTGTCAAAGTTGCCCTTCAAAGAAAAATTCTCAAAAGCGATGGACATGTGCGGGGCATTTTAGTGCAGCTGATCTCAGGGATTGCCAAACTGCGGGTAGGCGCCGCTGAAAATCGGGCATTTGCCTACTGGGAAAAACCTTTTTTTCAATTCTTAAGATTAAAGTTTGAGGCACAAAAATATCAAAATATCGTATCGACGATTACTACGCTTCTGCCGATTCTTTCCAATGCCGTTTTATTTACAGCAATTCTCGGAATGCTCTCCAAAGACCAAGCTCTCACCCTTTCTATTGGTTCCGTGATGGCGTTTCTTGCAGCCTATACCCCATTTTCCAGATCCATATTTGATTTTTGTTCGACCGGCATCAATATGGCAAATCTTTTACCCCTTTGGGAGCGCGCTGAAGTGATTCTTCACGCCAAACCCGAGACATCGCTCTCCAAGATCAGGCCTGGCAAATTGGATGGAGCACTTTGTATCGATCACATCTCTTTTCGCTACAATAAAGAGACGCCTCTCATTCTTCAAGACGTCTCGATTCACGCAGATCCAGGCGAATACATTGCCATCGTCGGCCAGTCTGGATCTGGAAAATCGACCCTGGTTCGCCTCCTGCTTGGATTTGAGACGCCTGAATCGGGATGTATTTACTACAGCCACAAAGATTTAGCGGAACTCGATTTAGTAGACGTCCGGCGGCAAATCGGATCGGTCCTCCAAAATAGCACTCTCTTTTTTGGATCGATCTATGAAAACATCGTATGTGGCGGCATCTACCCCAAAGAAGAAGTTCAAAGGGCGATCCGTCTCTCCGGCCTCGAGGAGTATATCAATTCCCTCCCTATGGGAGTACACACCATCGTTCAAAGCGGAGGCGTCGGATTTTCAGGGGGAGAAATTCAACGGATCTTAATTTCGCGGGCCCTCATTGCCAATCCTGCGATCCTCCTCTTTGATGAGGCCACATCTGCCCTCGATAATAAAACCCAAGAATCAGTGTCTAGCAATCTGGAAAAACTGCATCTTACCCGCATTGTCATTGCACACCGTTTGAGCACGATCAAAAACGCCCAACGAGTGTATGTGATTGAAAAAGGAAAAGTCACGCAAGTGGGAACTCCGCAAGAGCTTGGAGAGCAAGAGGGGCTTTACCATGAGATGCTCCGGCGCCAATCTTCTGGGATGGATCAGGATTGATCGTCTTGCTTTTCAGACAGGGTAAGTCCCGCGTAGAGCCAATAGGAGAATGGGAGAGTTGCCGCAAAGGGATAGAAGCAGCTAGTTTCTCCAATTGCCGGCTGATAAAATAAATGATAGCCGAGATCTGAGGATAGATCCAACCCGGGGCTGGCAAATATTTTTTTGTCATTCGATGAATAATGTCTCATAGATCGCTCTCCTGCAGGCAGGGTCAATTTTACCTTCTTTTACATCAAAGGCAATGTTTTTTACAG
>JAZKAZ010000163.1:0-10901 GCA_040388845.1 Chlamydiota bacterium
CGGCGTTTGCGATCGTCATCAAATCCAGGCAGCTTTCGCGTTGCTCAAAACCAAATTTCCAAGTAGCTTTGGTATAAATCAACAATGGTCTCTAAGCGATCAGGGCACTGATAGTTAAAGAAAATTTTAAAGCCGCAGAGTATGATGAATACAAGAGGAGAAAATGAAAGAAAAAAGTTCTGTCGCGACTGAGAATATTTTTGCCGATCTTGGTTTAAAGAATGCAGAAGAATTACGAACCCGTTCCGATCTTATGTCAGAGGTCGTTAACATCATTCGAAATAGTCATCTTAGCCAAAAGGAAATTGCTGAGATTTTGGGAGTCAGCGCGCCAAAAGTTTCTGCGCTTATGACAGGTAAAATCAATGATTTCAGCAATGATACCCTCATGCAATATCTCACATTGCTCGGGTGCAACATTGAAATTAGTGTACATCCCAGAAGGCGTCTGTCCCGATCAGTTAGAAAAGGTGTGATGACGATTCGAAAGAGATCGATCGCTAAAAGAAAAAAAACAGCTATAGCCAAGAACCCATCTTAGAATTTACGAAAACGCTTTATCTCGGGCTTGATCCCAAGAACTATTTCTGCTCAGGCACTCTCATCCATTGTCCGGTGATTCGGACGGTTCGGATTGAGGGGGATGAATTGCAGCGGGCCTCAATGCTTTGGCAGCAATTTACGCATATTATTTTTACAAGTCAGAGCGCAGTTTTTTACTGGAAGGAAGATCTGAGAGGGAAAACAGTTATTGCAATTGGCGAGGCGACAGGTGAGGCCCTTCGGTCAAAAGGTGTAAAGCCATTGATTGCCCCAAATGCCACTCAAGAAGGGGTGATTGCATTGCTTTCTCAAATGGATTTGCAGCAGAGTTTTCTCTTTTGGCCCCGCTCGCAGAGGAGCCGCCCCCACTTAATCGAATATCTCATTTGCACAAAAATCCCTTTTTTTGCCCTCGATCTCTACGATACCCAGCTTCAGAGGCCTGAATTTGTACCCAATCTGGAGGAGATCGATGAGATCGTATTTACATCTCCCAGCACAGTGGAGGGATTTCTTAAAATTTATGGATCTCTTCCTCAAAATAAAAAACTCATTGCAATCGGGCCAATTACTCAAAAGTCCCTTGTAGAAAATTTTTCTTGAGGGAGCTATACTTACTTGAAGTGAACCTTGAAGGAGAACAATGGGATCTGCCACAGTCTATCCAAACACATCTGACGAGAAGAAAAAGGAGAATTTTATGAGCACCCCAGAAAAAACTAGCTATCAACTGCCTGAGCTTCCTTACGATTTCAATGCTTTAGAACCGGTGATTTCTGCAGAAATCATGGAACTCCATTACACAAAACACCACAAGGGCTATGTCACTAATTTAAATGCGGCGCTTGAGAAATACCATGAGTCAGAGTCGCGCCACGATGTCGCGCAGATGGTGGCCCTGCAATCGGCGATCAAATTCAATGGCGGTGGCCACATCAACCACTCGATTTTTTGGACAATTTTAGCGCCCATTTCTAAAGGTTTGAATCAGGGACCAAAAGGCGAGCTCTCCAAAATGATCGACCGCGATTTCGGCTCCTTTGACGCCTTTAAAGAAAAGTTTAATACGATGACTACAGGCATTCAAGGTTCTGGCTGGGGCTGGCTTGGCTACAATAAAGGACAAAAGAGACTTGATATGGCAGCTTGCGCCAACCAAGATCCTTTGAGCACGCAAGGTTTGGTTCCTCTTCTGGGCCTCGATGTATGGGAGCATGCCTATTACCTCCAGTATAAGAACGTCCGTGCAGACTATGTGAAGGCGATTTGGCAAATATTTAATTGGAAACAGATTGAAGAGCGGTTTGCAAAAGCAATTCTGTAATAAAAACTTTAATTATGAGGCTTGATTAATTGCTTGGATTGTATTATTATCGGGCGAGTTAATTTTGAGATTGTATGGGACTATTTTCGCGAAGTAAACCAAAAATTAAAGTCCAAACGACGAAGAAAGATGGATTCAGCGGCTGGATCAAATGTTCTGGCTGCAATGAGTTGATCCATGCCAATGAGCTGGCGCAGAATCTCAATTGCTGTCCGAAATGCGATTACCATTACCGCCTTTCTATGAAGCAGCGGATTCAGCAGCTCGCAGATGAGGGGAGCTTTCAGGAGCTTTTTACACACATCAAGCCGGTAGATAGCCTCGCATTTGTCGATACCGAAAGTTATGCCAAGCGCTTGGATGAGGCGATTAAAAAAACAGGCAGGGACGATGCAATTTGCGTAGGTGTTTGCCAAATTGGGAAGGTGCCTGCAGCGCTTGCCGTCCTCGATTTTTCCTTTATGGGAGGATCGATGGGATCTGTGGTGGGAGAGCGTCTCACTCTTTTGATTGAACAAGCAACCCAAGAGGCCCTTCCGCTCGTGGTGGTTTCGGCATCTGGCGGCGCCCGGATGCAAGAGTCGATTCTCTCTTTGATGCAGATGGCCAAAACGTCTGCAGCATTGGCAAAATATCATGAGAAAGGGCTTTTTTACCTCTCTCTTTTAACGAACCCTACGACCGGCGGCGTCACAGCCTCTTTTGCGACGCTCGGCGATCTCATTCTTGCAGAGCCCGATGCTCTCATTGCTTTTGCAGGGCCGCGGGTAGTTGAACAGACAATTGGACAAAAACTTCCTCCTCGCGCACAGAAATCAGAATTTTTGTTGGAAAGAGGGATGATTGACTGCATTGTGAAAAGACACGAGCTCAAAAAGAAAATTCAGTATCTTCTCGAATTCTTTACCGGCAATGAAAGAGAGCGTGATCCAGAGGTGAAAGAAAAAGGCGATCTTGCTAAAAAAATGCCTCACCGATTAAAAGAGCTTCTAAAAATAGCAGAAGAGGCCCATGTCTAAAATTTCCGTTCCGATCGAAGTATCGGATGAAGAGTTTATCCCTACTTACTCAACTTCTTTTGCCTCCGGAGCAGATGCTCGAGCGGCGATATCGCAGCAAATTACGATCCTTCCCGGATGTTCGGTATTGATTCCAACGGGCGTTAAAGTAGCCCTTCCTCAAGGCTATGAAATTCAAGTAAGGCCCCGGAGCGGATTTGCATTGAAGAATCAGCTGACTGTTTTAAACACTCCGGGCACAATTGATGCTGATTTTCGAGGCGAGATTGGCGTGATTTTAATCAATCACGGGAAAGAGCCTTTCATTGTAACACCTAAGATGCGGATTGCTCAACTTGTCCTCGCGCCTGTTTGCATGGCCGAATTTGTTCGGCAAGACTGTTTATCGATCACTCAACGAGGCGGAGGCGGCTTTGGCCATACTGGCGCGAATTAATCCTCTTTTTAGACCCTTTAAAAAAAAGGAATTCATGAGAATCTCCGATTATTTAGATTCTCGGCTCATTGCTTTTCTCGATGCAGCATCCCGCGATGAGGCCATCGACTCTTTGGTCGATCTCTTAGATGAAGAAGGAAAGCTTAAAATCAAAAAAAACTTCCGGGCAGCAATTTTTCATAGAGAAGAGCTCGTCTCGACGGGGATTGGAATGGGAGTTGCCGTTCCCCACGCGAAATTAAACGAGTTCACCGATTTTTTCATTGCCATTGGAATTCAACAAAAAAAAGGATTGGATTGGAACGCTCTCGACAAGGTTCCCGTACGTCTTGTTTTCATGATTGGAGGCCCCGATGATAAACAGACCGAATATCTCCAAATTCTCTCTCTTCTCACCTCTGCGATTCGGGATATCAATTTGCGAAAACAGCTCCTCAATGCAGAGACTCCAGAAGAAGTGATTGAGCTTTTCTCTGATTTTTAAAAATCTCTTCTGTCATTTTAAAAACGAATTTTGCTATTTTCGGACTTTATATACTACGATTGGGCAAAGGTTGACACGATGGATTTAAAACTTAAGGATGTCGCAGAACTCTTGAATGTTTCTGAGGTGACAATCCGCCGTTGGATTGCCGATAGCAAGATTCCCTATTACCGCCTCAATCAACAATTCCGCTTCAGCCGCAGCGAAATAGAAAATTGGGTTTTAAGTTGCAAGCAGGAAGGGGAATTTTCTCCTTTCAAAGAAGAAGAGGGCGCAAAGGAGCGGCTTGGCACCCAGCAATTCGGACTCTACCGGGCCATTCATAAGGGAGGAGTTTACAATCATGTGGAAGGGGATACCAAAGTAGAGGTGATCCGCTCCGCTATGAAACGGATCGCAGATGATTTGCAGCTCGATGCGGAGGTAATCACTGAACTGCTCTTAGATCGAGAGCGTTTGATGCCGACTGCCCTCTCAAACGGAATTGGAGTTCCTCACACCCGTGATTTCCTGCTCCAGGAATCGTACGACGTCATTGCGGTTGTCTTCCCCAAGAAGCCCATTGAATATGGAGCTCTCGACGGCCAGCCGGTCCATACACTCTTTTTTCTCTTTGCCTGCGACGATAAGCGGCATCTCCACTTGCTTGCGAAGCTCGCGCATTTGAGCAGCAATCCTGAGAACCTCGAGTTCCTGAAATCCAATCCCACTAAGTTCCAGCTCTTGGACTACATCAAGAACTGGGAAGCGACGATCCGCCACGGGACTCGGACCGATAGCCGGGTAGTTGCTCAGGCTTAATGGGTTAGATATTTTATTATTCTTTATAAATATAAAACATTCAAAATAACCAGATATATCAATTTAATTTTAACATTGAATTGTTTATAAATGTGTATTATAATTTTTATATATTTTTAATTAAAATAATAAAAAGGATTTATCGATGAGTTTAATTGTAAATAAAGTGTTTAATAGTTGTTATGATGGAATTTCAACTGTCGCCACCCAAGTTTCCGATGGGCTCGCATTGGGAGCGCAAAAGACAGCTCAATTTATACAAAACCATGAAAATATAACAGCGGGACTTTTAGGTCTGAGTGCGTTTGCTACTGCCTCATTTCTTTCTGATGAAGCGTCTACTCATATGATCGGGTTGACTGTTGGTGTGATGTATAAAGCGATGGCACTTAAAAATAGAGAAGAAGATCTCAAAAATAAATTAACAGAAAACAAACACACAATGTTTTGGCAAAGGATAAATTTGCGGACATTTGAGAGAGCAAATAGTGTAATAGCAATTCAGAATGATGATCTATTACGTCAAAATGAGCTCTTGTCCAGCAAGGTTCATCACGCAGTCAGCGTGGCTAATAAGGTAATAGCAGAGCGCAATCAATGCGCACAGAAAATAGGTCAGATGAGCTGCGTGATTCATCGCATTTCCCCAATTTTGAATCGTGTAACCACTCAGGCGAGAGATCAAAATCTGCGGCTTCTGGATGAGAATCATCGTGTAGTCAATATTGCGAATATCGCAATAAACAATGCGAGTTCGAGTAGAGAAATAATTAGTCAGCAATTGGTGACAATTAAGGAATTGCATGAGGAGATCGAAGGATTAAACAATCGTATTTCCAATCTAGAAGATACCGATGAAGTAGAAAATCCTGCGATTGGACGCATTGATCTTAGTGATGAAAAAAGCAATGTGGGCCACGGGTAGAATATCTACGAACTTGCCTGAGCAAGTCGTCTAGCCCATATTTCTGATGCAAATGAGCGGATACCCCGAGGGGGCTCGATTCTAGAAGAGCGTAAATATCCCTCCAGGTAGTAAGAGTCTGTCCCGCAAATTAAAAATTTCGCAGACAGACTCTAAGATACCCTACGGCCAAAAGGCAGTAGGGTTCTCTCTCCAACACTCGTCTTAACTCTATTATTTCGGCGAAAGCTCGGCTTCTTTCTTGGTCGTCTGATCCGGCGTCTGGTCGAGGAAAATGATCGCTCCATCTTTGGCTGAAATGAGATAGCTCTTTTCCAGATTCGGATGATGCAAAAGCTTTTCTGCCAATGGATCTTCTAGATACTGCTCGATCACCCTGCGCAATGGACGCGCTCCCATCTCAGGCATATATCCCTTTTCGACGAGGAAGTCGCAGGCTGCATTGTCAATTGTGACAAAGATTTTTTTACGGGCCAGACGGTCTTTGAGTTTTGTGAACTCAAGATCGACGACTTGCCGCAGCGCGATCTTATCGAGCGTGTGGAAGACGACGAGGCCGTCGAGGCGGTTGATGAACTCGGGCTTGAAGTGCTTTTCCACAGAGCCTTTGATCTTCGCATGCATCGCCTTGTAGTCCAGGAGATTTTCTTTTGCTCCAAAGCCCATTTCTGTCGATTTGCGAATCAAATCTGCGCCCAGATTGGACGTCATGATGATGATCGTATTGCGGAAGTCAATCTTGCGGCCGACCGAATCGGTGAGGCGCCCTTCTTCGAGAATTTGGAGAAGGAGATTCATCACATCCGGATGGGCTTTTTCCACCTCGTCAAACAGGACAACGCAATAAGGGCGTCTTCGGACTTGTTCTGTGAGCTGGCCTCCCTCTTCATACCCAACATATCCTGGAGGCGATCCCGTCATGCGGCTAATCGCAAATTTCTCCATGTACTCGGACATGTCGACTTGGATGAGAGCATCCTCTCCTCCAAACATATGGGATGCGAGCAACCGGGCCAAGTGTGTTTTTCCAACGCCTGTAGGTCCAAGGAAGAGAAATGCGCCGATGGGGCGATTTGGGTCTTTGATATCGGCACGGCTTCGTCGAATCGCTCTACAAACAGTGCTGAGGGCATCGTCTTGGCCAATGATCTTTGTTTTGAGGGCCTCTTCCATTTTCAGCACTTTTTCAGTCTCTCCCTCAGTCAAGCGGGTGAGAGGAATGCCTGTTTGCCGAGAGACGATATTGGCAATATCTACTTCGTCGACAATCGGTTTATGTTCATCTTTATGCGATTCCCAATCGGCGCGCATTTTTTGCAATTGCTCGCGGAGGGTCTTTTCCGTATCGCGGAGTTTTGCCGCTTTTTCATATTCTTGATGGCCGATTGCCTCTTCTTTAGCGACACGAGCCTCTTCGATTTGTCCCTCAAGCTGAGTAAACTGGGAAGGCTGATGCATAATGGAAATGCGCGCTTTGGCTCCTGCCTCATCGAGGAGATCGATTGCTTTATCGGGAAGGAATCTGCCAGAAATATAGCGCTCGGATTGGTAAACTGCCGCTTTGACCGCTGCATCTGTATAAACGCACTTGTGGTGCTCTTCGTATTTTGCTTTTAATCCATTGAGGATGGAGACGCTTTCTTCCAAAGTCGGCGGCTGGACGATGATTTTTTGGAATCTTCTCTCGAGGGCCGGATCTTTTTCGATATGTTTGCGGAATTCATCCAGGGTAGTTGCGCCAATGCATTGGATCTCGCCGCGGGATAAGGCCGGTTTTAAAATATTCGAGGCGTCGATAGCCCCTTCAGCGGCGCCTGCACCTACGATCGTGTGGAGCTCGTCAATGAAGAGAAGAATGTTTCCATTCTTTTTGATCTCATCCATCACCGCCTTGATTCGCTCTTCGAATTGACCGCGGTATTTGGTTCCTGCGATCATCAAAGTGAGATCGAGCGAGATCAGCTTTTTTTTGCGTAAATTATCGGGGACCTCGCCGCGGACAATTGCTTGGGCCAGTCCTTCAACGATCGCGGTTTTCCCAACGCCTGCCTCTCCAATCAAAACAGGATTGTTTTTCCGTCTGCGGCAAAGGATCAAAATCAGCCGTTCGACCTCGTCTCTTCGGCCGATCACTGGATCTAATTTCCCTTCCCTGCACATTTCGGTAAGGTCGTGGCCGTACGCGCGGAGCGCAGGCATTTTATCGATCGCAGGTCCTGCAGACGTCCGATCTTGAGGAGGACGGGAAGAGGCTCCATTGCCGGATGGAGGAGTTGGGCCCATCGGCGGCAGTTGGAGATTGAATGTTTCCAGCTCTTTCAAAACCTCTTTGCGGACTTCTTTGAGGTTGATATTGAGGTTTTCCAGAACTTGGGCAGCTACGCCATCGGTTTGTCTAAGAAGCGCAAGGAGAAGGTGTTCTGTTCCGACGTAGTTGTGATTTAAATTCGCTGCTTCCTCATTGGCAAACTCAAAAACCTTTTTCACCTTGCCAGTGAGAGCGGGATCGCCATACACCTGGATTTCGGGTCCAAATCCAACAATCCGCTCCACTTCGGCGCGGATCGCGTCGTAGTCGAGATTCATGTTCCGGAGCACATTGACAGCAATGCCTTGGCCTAGCTTCAAAAGCCCTAAGAGGACATGCTCAGTCCCTAAATAATTATGATTGAGTCTTTGAGCTTCTTTCTTAGCGAGCTTAATGACCTGTTTGGCGCGATTTGTAAATTTGTCAAACATGGGGTCCTACCTTTCTTCCATTATAACGTTTCGAGCAGCTGATTTCAAGGTTTGCAAGCCCTAATACCCTGGCAGGGCTAGGTTCTTCTAAAACCCTAGGGTTCCATAGACCCTGCTTAAAAGACTTTCTAATAAGTCGTCTGCCTTTCTTTGTGAAGTAAAATATTTTTTTGTCTGCACGTTGACTTTCCCCGATGCATTGAGTAAAATTGGCCGATGGCATTGCGCATTTTAGATACAGGGATTGCTTCTGCAGAAGAGAATATGCGCCTCGATGAGAGGCTCTTAGATGAGCTGGATGCAGAAGGGGCCCCGATTCTCCATTTTTACCAGTGGGCAGGCCTATCTGCCACTTATGGTTATTTTACTTTGCCAGAAAAGCATCTCGATCTAGGGATGGTGAAAAAACACCAAGTGAACTTAGCTCGGAGACCCACCGGAGGGGGCATCGTTTTTCACATCTGGGATTTGGCGTTTTCGTTTTTAATGCCCTCTGGCCATCCTCGATACTCTCTCAACACGCTTGAAAACTACCGATTTGTCAACGAATCTGTTTTAGAGGTCATGCGCACTTTTTTTTCCCTCAAAGAGCCTCTCGAGATCATTCCTCAAGACGTCCCGCAACTAGGCCTCGATTGCCACAACTTCTGCATGGCAAAACCGACCCGCTACGATGTGGTCTATCAAGGGATGAAAATTGCCGGAGCTGCTCAGCGAAGGCGCAAGCAGGGCTATCTCCATCAAGGAACGATTTCCTTGGCCCTTCCCCAATTCGAGCTCTTAAGCGAGGTGCTTCTCTCGAAGAATGAAGTGCTTGAAGCGATGAGAGCCTATTCATTTGCTCCTGTGGGGCGCATTCCGGGGCTTGGGTCGTTGGACGAGGTGCGCCCCGAAATCCAAAAGCTGCTCTCTTTCCACCTGATGGAAAAATTGCAATAAAACCGCCAATTCGAGATAATTCTTGCCCTATGGGAAAGCAAAAGCAAAAAACTGCAATCACACCCACGCGCGAGGAAAATTACTCGGAGTGGTACCAGGAAGTCCTAAAAGCTGCCGGCTTAGCTGAGCACTCCGCTGTGCGGGGGTGCATGGTCATTATGCCTTGGGGATACAGCATCTGGGAAAATATCCAGAGAATCCTCGACGGAAAGCTGAAGGCAACCGGCCATCAAAATGCCTATTTCCCTCTTTTTATCCCTTTGAGCTTTTTGGAAAAAGAAGCGGAGCACGTCGAAGGATTTGCCAAGGAATGCGCAGTTGTCACGCACCACCGTCTAGAAAAAAATAAAGAGGGTAAGCTTGTTCCTGCAGGGGAATTGGACGAGCCTCTCATCGTCCGCCCCACTTCGGAAATGATCATTGGTCAAAGCTTTGCCAAATGGGTCGATTCTTATCGCGATCTGCCGCTCTTGATCAACCAATGGGCCAATGTGGTGCGCTGGGAAATGAGAACCCGGATGTTTTTGCGGACCACGGAATTCTTATGGCAGGAAGGGCACACGGTCCATGCTTCTCAAGAGGAGGCTCTTGCCGAAACGCTCAAGATTCTGGATCTCTATACAAATTTTTGTCATAACTACTTAGCCCTTCCGGTCATCCCAGGAGAAAAAACTCCTTCCGAAAGGTTCCCAGGCGCCGTCAATACCTATTGCATTGAAGCGATGACGCAAGATCGAAAGGCGCTCCAGGCAGGCACTTCCCATTTTCTCGGGCAAAATTTTTCCCGTTCCTGCGAGATTAAATTCCGCAATGTCGAAGGGACTCAAGAGTTTGGCTGGACGACTTCATGGGGCGTTACAACCCGCTTGATTGGCGCTCTCATCATGGCTCACAGCGATGACGACGGCCTCGTTCTGCCGCCGCGAGTTGCTTCTGCCCATTTAGTGATCATCCCCATTCTCCATAGCGAAGAGGCAAAAGCCAAAGTTTTGAATTACTGCGAAGAACTGGCAGCCTCTCTTCGGGAGACCTATTATGAAGGTCAGCCTCTCAAGGTGATTGTCGATGCCCGCGATCTGCGCGGCGGCGAAAAAAGCTGGAGTTGGATCAAAAAAGGGATTCCGCTCCGCCTCGAAATCGGCCCCCGTGAAGTCGATGCAGCCCAATTCAATCTTTTGCGGCGAAATAAACCCCATCGGGAAGGTTTGACCTTGTCCCGAGGCGAGCTGGAATCGCAAATCGTTTCGATTCTAGAGGCAATCCAATCGGATCTACTCGAAAAAGCGACCCATTTCCGGAACCTGAACACAGTAAAAATCGATAGTAAAAAAGAGTTTTATGAATTTTTCACCGCAAAAGGTGAAGAAATTCATGGCGGCTTTGCCCTTTGCCACTGGAATGAAGATCCTGCCGTTGAGGCAAAAGTGAAAGAGGATCTCAACGTGACGATCCGCTGCATTCCGCAAGGTGACGGGGAAGAAGGCAGATGTATCTTTACAGGCGAAAAAAGCCCTCGCAGAGTCATTTTCGCAAAAGCCTATTGAATTTTCAGACTTAAGTTTGGGGTTGGTGGTAACGTCGGAAGAAGTCTCTGTGCGCTCAGACGATTACCTATATGTTTTTCTGTGTAGACCAAATTTACAGGATAACGCCGCGAAGCGCTGCTAAGGATATACAGGATGCGGGGAAGC
>JAZKAZ010000164.1:0-1917 GCA_040388845.1 Chlamydiota bacterium
GAGCCCCTTCAAATTCTTTTTCGGCAAAATGCACTTTTTAAAGCCCATGTGGATCGCCTCTTTCAGCCGCGTCTCTACTCGGCTCACCCCGCGCACCTCACCTCCCAAGCCCACTTCTCCCAGTACGATCAGATCGGAGGGAATCGGGCGGTTGGAAAACGAGGAGGCGATCGCAAGGATGATCCCTAAGTCGATCGCGGGCTCCACGATTTTCAACCCTCCAGCAAGCGCCACGAATACATCACAGTGGTGAAGCTGGTATCCCACCCGTTTTTCAAGGACCGCCAATAATAATCCCAGCCGATTTTGATCCAGGCCCGCAGATCTTCGAGAGGGCGTCGGAAAAGCCGTCGGTGTGACAAGCGCTTGAATCTCGAGCAGAAAAGAACGGGCGCCCTCAAGTCCTGGAACGATGGCAGAGCCGGGAATCTCCTTCATCCGCTCTTCTAAAAAAGCCTGCGAGGGATTCGGGACTTCCACAAGGCCGGTTTCTTTCATTTGAAAAATTGCGATCTCATCTGTGGCTCCAAATCGGTTTTTAACAGCCCTCAGCAATCGAAAACCATGCTGCCGGTCCCCTTCAAATTCCAGCACTGTGTCGACAATGTGCTCCAAAACACGGGGACCTGCCAGTTCCCCTGATTTCGTCACATGCCCAATCAAAAACGTGGTGATTCCATGCCCTTTGGCCAAATGCATAAACTCGGTTGCAATTTCACGCACTTGCACAACAGATCCGGGAGAGGAGGGCAGCTCTGATTTATAGACAATCTGAACGGAGTCGACAATGGCCACATCGGGCTGCACCTGGTCGATTTGGGAGCGGATGGCGCTAAATTGCGTTTCATTTAAAAGATATAGATTTTGGTTGTCAATGCCGAGTCTGCGAGCTCGGAGCGAGGTCTGTTCCGCAGATTCCTCTCCGCAAATATACAAGACAGTGAGTCCTTGAGAGGCGAGACTGCTTGCAATTTGGAGCATCAACGTCGATTTTCCAACTCCGGGCTCGCCGCCTACCAAGATGAGCGATCCTTCGACAAGCCCGCCCCCGAAGAGTCGATCGAGTTCTCCCATCTTCGTGGAAATCCGTTTGAATTCCCCTGCGTTTACATCGCAGATCCGAACCGCTTTTGCAGCTTGCGGTTTTTTGGATTCAAAGCGCTTTTCCTCGATTGCCAATTCTTCGATCAGCGTGTTCCAATTCTGACAGGCAGAACAGCTTCCGGTCCATTTCGGCTGGTTGTGCCCACATTCTCTGCAGGACCAGATCACTTTTGTTTTTCCCATGCATGGCTCTTATATGTTCAGTTTTGAGAGCGCATCGAAAGCCGCTCTCTGCTCCGCCTCTTTTTTCGAAGCTCCCACTCCAACTCCTGCCTCATTTTCATCCAAAAAAACCAGGACATGGAAGACCTTGGAATGGTCGGGCCCCGTCTCTTGCATCACCTTGTAGATGGGCGTCTTTTGGAATTTTTTCTGCGAATAATCCTGAAGCTCCGCTTTAAAATTTCTGGGAGGGCTTCCAATTGCCCCTTCAATTTCCGCCTCGAAATGGAGCGGGAGGAACGCCTTGATGATCCCGATTCCGCCGTCTAGATAAAGCGCCCCTAAAAGAGCTTCAAAGACATCTGCCAAAATAGAAACTTTCGTTTTCCCCTCGCTCAACTTTTCTCCCCTTCCGAGCAAGATGAACTCGCTCAAGCCCAATTTTTGCATATATTGGGCGCAGGAAGAGGCATCGACAAGCCGCGAGCGGAGCTGCGAAAGAACCCCCTCGGACTCGTTCGGCACTCGATCGTAAAGATATTCGGCAATCACGAGCCCTAGGACCGAATCGCCTAAAAATTCAAGCCGCTCATTGTGCTGGCCGAGCAATTCCCGATGCTCATTGACAAATGAGCGATGGATAAACGCTAA
>JAZKAZ010000165.1:0-9635 GCA_040388845.1 Chlamydiota bacterium
CTCGACCAATAAAAGCCCTGTAAAAGTCATAAAGGCCCAAGAAATAAATAGCATGGTCAATGAAGGGAAAAAACCGGCAAGGCCGGTAAGAATTGGCAGGGCAAGCATCCCTGCGCCGATGCAGCTCCCCGCGACGAGGAGCATTCCTCCGAGGACACTTCCAGGAACTAATGGTTCAGATTTCATTTGCGGACTTTTTGTTTCTCTTCTTGGCGGACTTCGGCAGTTAATCTGCCGAGCTCATATCCATCAAAGTCAACAAATTTAAAGAATCGCTCAAATGGAGGCAAGGCAAGACTTACAAGACGCGCCATTTCTTGGGCAATCAGCCGGTAAGTGGGGTGGCCCGCCGCTTGGGATCTCAACTCGCATAGCCATTGAAGGGCTCTTAGATTCACATGGAAATACCAGTGGACGTTGTAGGCCATAGGCACAATGTATTGCGCCTCTTCGGGAAGCTCGCCTGCAATTAAATGAAAAGCTTTGCCTGCCATCTCCATTGCCTCATCGTATTCCTTCTGCATCTCTGTCCCCATAATTTCCGGAGGAGTATAATAGCCAAATTTACAGCTCAAAAGCTGCCGTTCCTGAGTAAGCATCCGATGGCGGTGGAGGTCTCGATAGACGCCAAAATCGGCCAAGATTTCAAAAGTAAAGGTGGCGTGTTCGAGCGCGCGGGGCGATTTATGGCGTCGATTTTCCCTGGCAGAACAGGCAGTTTCGAGCAAACGGCCCATTTCTTCCTCAGATAAGCTGCGACAGTATTCCTGAAGCTCTTGCAGGCCGCCTGACGTGCAGTTAAAGAGAAGAGCTCCACCCACTTTTGCCACATCATCCAAATTACTATTGATCAACCGAACGCCCGGGGTCGTCAGCGGCTCTACTGCTTTAGTTTGCGCTTGAGCAAACTGGCGGATTTCATCCTGACTTGTTTCTGTAAACTTAGCATACGCCTGGTAGTGCTTATGAGAGGGGTCTGATCTGCGGATAAAAGAAGGGATGACTTTCGTCAATTCTTCAAATGATTTTTTTCCAATCTCTTGCATCTCAGCATGGCTATGGCAATTGAGCTTTTGAATGAGTGTCTCAAAAAACCTTCCATTGCCGAAAACGCCCATATTCGTCATCGCACTGGCAGGGAGAAGTCCGCGGAGGCAATCGAGCACTTTTGCTCTAAGAGCTGCCGTATAAGCCCCTTTAGAAATCAAAGGATCTTTAGGGAAGCCTTTTTCGATCA
The DNA here is from genome assembly GCA_040388845.1 of Chlamydiota bacterium. GTDB lineage: Bacteria > Chlamydiota > Chlamydiia > Chlamydiales > SM23-39 > JAZKAZ01. The sequence goes on from JAZKAZ010000165.1 coordinate 1,238, forward strand.
AAGCGGCTAAAGGCGGAATCAGTTTGCTATAGGTTTCAAAAAGCGCATTGCATGTTTCAAGATAGGTTTCTCGGTAAGCAGACGTCATCAATACCGGTTCTTGATAAAATAAATATTGGCCGCCCACTTTTTGATCAAAATAAATATACCGAGTCGATTTTTCAAGCGGCGAGGCCCCAATTCGACTGTCCTCAATCACCTTCGCTGCTAGCATCGAAATGTTTTCTAGGGCTAAATGAGCCCCGCCGAGCTCTCCGATCGAGTCATCTCCATACCCATCTAAAATCCGATCGTAAAAACTTTGCGCCTTTTGAATGGCCATCATTTGCTGGGCCACATCGGTATCCAGGTTTTTGCCGGCAATTGCCGAAAAGGAAGTGTCTTCATTCAGGATAAATTCTTTTAAAAGCAGAGAGCGAAGACCTAAGGTCGAGCGCGAATAGCGGGAAAAAAGGGCTCCCTTGATGACTTCCGGCAAATTCCGGAGAACAAAGATATTGTCCGAGGTGTTCGTGACAAAATGCTCGAGAATTTTGATTTGATTTTCCGTGAATTCTTCGTAGCCTTGAAACATCAAAAACCTCCAAAAAAGCAGATGAGAATAGAGTCCAAAAGTTTAGGTTGCCATATCTCGAATGAGGGATCAAGAAAATTGAGAAGTGGGCCATTGATGAATATATCGCTTGTCGACTATTCTCTTTCTTCTAAAAAAATCTTTCTTCCTGAGGCCTGCCATGCAAGAACCTGAAAACGTCCTCGTCGCAAATGCTAATTTATCCTTTGAATCCCTTAAAAAGCTCAATGATCATGGCACCGAATATTGGAGCGCGAGAGATCTTCAACCTTGTTTAGGGTATTCCGAATGGAGAAAATTTGAAAATACCATAAAAAAAGCGATCACATCTTGCAAACAGTCTAACAATGATCCCGATAAACATTTTGTCGGCGCCGACAAAAGCTTGTTATCTCATTGCTCAAAATGGAGATCCTAGAAAATCAGAAATTGCTCAAGCCCAAAAATATTTTGCCATTCAAACTCGACGCCAAGAACTTTCTGATCAAACGGCTTAAAACTTCTAAACCTCTTCTGATACTTGATCCTAAGGAAGCAACTGGGTTGCTTCCTCCTGACAAAGGAAAAATCGACTAGCACTCTGCATTATAATATGTTGAGAAAAGAGGACAATCAAATTATGCAAACTCAAAACAAACTCATTTTGCCTATCCGCCTAAGACGGAACCGGAAGTCGGAATCGATCCGCGGCATGCTTCAAGAAACGCGCCTTTCCCCCCAAGATCTCGTGGTTCCTCTATTTATCATTCCCGGAGTCAACAAAAAAATCCCAATTGAGCGGATGCCAGGCATCGATCGATTTTCGATCGATTTAGCGATCCTCGAAGCAAGGGAGCTTCATATGCGCGGCATCCCAGCCATCGCTCTTTTTCCCGTTATTGACTCCGGATTGAAAAGCGAATCTGCAGAAGAGGCCTGGAATGAGGAAGGCCTACTTGCTCGCGCCATCTGCGCAATCAAACAAGAAATCCCTACACTCTGCGTCATCGCAGATGTCGCTCTAGATCCATACACACTCCATGGCCACGATGGGCTTGCGAATCGGACAGGCGAAATCCTCAATGACGAGACAATTGACGCCCTAATCCGAATGTCTTTAATGCAAGCATCTGCTGGCGTTGATTTTGTGGCGCCAAGCGATATGATGGACGGGAGAGTAGGCGCCATCCGAGCAGCGCTTGATAAAAATGGATACACCCAAGTAGCAATCCTCGCTTATAGTGCAAAATATGCATCGGCCCTCTATGGGCCTTTTCGAGATGCCCTCCAAACAAAGCTCCAGTTTGGCGACAAAAAAACCTATCAAATGGATCCGGCTAATATTCGAGAAGCCCTTTTAGAGGCAAAATTGGATGAAGAGGAAGGGGCCGATATATTGATGGTGAAGCCAGCCACTTTTTACCTCGACGTCATCGCCAAACTAAGAGATCAAACCAAACGCCCTATTGCCGCCTATCATGTGAGCGGCGAATATGCAATGGTAATGGCAGCTGCTGCTGCCGGCTACCTCGATGCATCCAAAGTTTTTTACGAGGCGCTCCTGAGCATCAAAAGGGCAGGGGCCGACCTCATCTTTACCTATGCGGCAAAGCAGGTTTTGGATGTCTTAGAGTCTCTGTAAAGCGGATTTACATCTATTTTAGTGGTATAGGCGAGAGGGGGTTTGCAAAAATTCTTCGGGGATTGGAGAATTTTGAGGAAGAGGAATCACTATGTCTCCAACTCCTTGATAAGGCCACCCGCGAAGCTGTCCATGCTGCTCGAAAAGATTTTTAAATTCCTTGCCTGTAAGCCCAAGCTTTTGAAGATCCAGAGCTATGATCTTAGTGAGGACTTCAACCAAGAGAGGTCTGTAGCCAGCTCCATAAGGTCCGTTTGTGTAAGAAGCATGGCTCCAGTAAAGAAAAACCTGGCTTCCGGCAATAGTGAGGTATCCTCCATTCACTTTATTTAGTCGATGTCCTAAATAAACGCCATCATGCGTCGTGTCTACGATTGAACCGCCTTGTGATGGATACCCCAGAAAAATCTGAATATAGGAATCCGGAAATTTTCTAATAAAATGTTCATGAATATAGGATGCGGGATATTTGAAAACAGCAATATTGTGCTCTTTTGTTAAGCCCTGGCATTTTTCAGTATAATCGATCGAATCGCAAGGAACCCAGCCGCGCCTCCTCGGATTGTAGAAATAATCAGATCGATCCTGGGCTTTGGCCAAGTGATCCAAAAATAAGGAAAGATTTTCTGGTACTTCTCCAATGAAAGATGGGATCTCAGGCTTTGAGAGCGCAATCGAACTCAATTGAACGGGTAGCTCAGCGCAATCCCGGTCCTTCAAGACCGGGTCAAGCGAGCTCTCTGTCCATTCGCGGCAAGGAACTTGGCCATCCCCTTTACCGGAGCGGAGAATCTCCTTCCGTGCAGGAAGGAGTTCTTCAAAAGGAGAACAGGCTTCTTTAGCTATTACTGAACTATTCTGATGCTCAACTCTTTCTGCAGTTTGTAATGACTCGAGCCCTGGATTCACCGGTTGAAGCGGCTCTATTTCCTCTTTTGAGCTTTCAGGTTTTAGCGGCGCAATCCATTTTAAACAAACTTCTTCAATTGCTAATGGGCTATATAAGATCGGGAATTGCGGGTAATGCTCCAAGGAAGAGCCATTTCGAAGAACTCCGCACATCGGAAAAGCAACAGACGCCCCGTTTTCTTGCCAGGATACTTCAAGCCCTTTTAATCCCAGATACCCTCCCGCCAATACGATTCCTAACTTAGCAATGACTCGAATTAAGGGCATACGATATGAAACTTCTAATTTGGATTTTGGATTGCCCTTTCGATATGTTCTGTCTGTTTTATTTAAGTAATTTTCAAAATATTTTTCCAATAGGGCAATTTTTCTAGGAGATTTATCTTCGCTGAATAACCTTGGATCTTTCAACATGTTGATTGCGGTTTCAAATGCAGTGCAAATATTTTTTTTATTTTTTGAAGAAAGATGCTTTACTTTCTTTGCAAGAGAAACAACAGATCCAGTTTCTGCTGCATTGAGCATTTCAAGAATATCTTTATGTTGCGGTTCAACTCCAGAAATTTTATTAAAATATTCCCTCGATATAATGCTCATAATTAATTCCTACCGTTTATGTTTTGGCATGAATAATACCATATAAAACGAAATTAATCAAAAAATTAAAAATAAAATAACTTTACTGAATTTTATATAATCAAAAAAGAACTGGCTTTGAATTATAGCGCTCCCAATAGAGCGTAGGATAGAGCTGCCTGCCGCTGGAGCCCCTTGCGCCGCAGTCGCGGAGCCACGCAGACATCGCATAAGAGAGACGTGTGCGGCTTGATTTGTTCATAAAGAAATCGAGCGGCAGAGAAATAAAGAAGCCCTTATCGTAATACCTGCTATTATTCACTACGTCGCCTGCATTTGTGAGCGTATACCAAAGCCCTGCCCGAAGGCCGCTTAAAAAGGTGCGGCTCCCTTCGAGCCGAAGGCCTTTATCTCGAGCGAGGAATTGGCCGAGGCTGATTTTAAAATCGAGACTATAGGGTTTATACTGATAGTAGAAGTCGAGAAAATATTGAAACCCGGTAAAGGGAAGATAAATGGGGCCCTCCGAGGTGAGCTTTCGGATCTTATGCTGGAATCCAAGCCCGTAATAGCCCCGTTTCAACAAAGTGGCCGCCTCAAAGCCGATTGCCCAATTAAACTGGACGGGATAGTAAAGCGCCTCGAGAGAGATCCCTGCGTAGGCCACTTCAAAATAACCGAGAGCGAGTCTTGAAAACCAACCTTGCCCTATGTTCCAACTTTTTTGGACGTAGGCTTGCTCGACATGAAATGAATTGGCTTGGTTGTAGCGGATGGAATCGGTCCGCACATTGATGATTCGAGAGGGATTGAGCGTATCTTGCGCGCTTAAATTCTGCGTGCTGGACTTCACTGTATAGGTGGCGTTTATGTAATAATAGATTTCATCAAAAAGATACCCTTCAGGGCTCACTGAAAACCCTGTTTCATATTTGTATTTTCCCCTACTGCTGCCAAAAAACGAGCGGAGCCAAGGGCGAAAAGTGAGCATCCAAATTCTTTTATGCCTCTGATAAAGTTTTGCTGAATCATATTCTTTGGGGCTGGACGTGGCCTCTTTCAGAGGAGCAATCACTCGAAATTCATCTTCTCCCATTTGACAATTCACAAAACGTCTTAAATCTTGGAGACGGAACCGATATTCATGGACAGGGACGCCATCTGCCTCAATGACCACTGTGACTGTGCTCAAATTAGAGGGAGCAAGCAATCCTAGAACCGATTCGATTCGGCTGCGCACTATATCCTCTTCCCGATACCGAACGTTGATGATTTTCATCCAAAGACGATCGCACCCATTTTCTCCCGGAATGAGGTAGAGGCTATAAAGATCGAGCCCTTGTTCTTTGAATGCATAGGCCAGTTCCTGCGCAAGTTCTTCTCTTGTCCGTAAAATTCCGATGGGTTGTGTATCAATGGGCGCCGAATAGGGGGGAGCGTCAAGGAATTTAGGAAAGAGTCCTTTTGATTGGCCGAGAGGATATTCGAGAGCAATGCTGCCTGCCCAATCATCGCCTCGAATCGTGCTTCCAGACAGGCGGATGAGATTCCACAGCTTGAGCTGCACTCCTGCGTTGATGCGGCTTTTTACAACTCTTCCCCCTCGATGTTCTGGACCGTGCCGTTTGTAATTATTTGCATCATATTCGGCAGCAAACGTCAGGTTCTTCAAAAAATAATTCGACCGATGCCAGGGCGTCCAAGCCAGAGCCCCATAAAACCCCTGAATCCTCCCATGTCCCCATCCAAGGGTTGCTTCCAGGTGATAATCGAGCAACTCTTCCGTGGCCGCCACATAGAAGGAATTGAATCTGCGGCTGCCTAAAAAATCATTCCACCCGATTGCAAAATTGGGCAGGAATGGAAAGCCATCTTGTTTGCGCAGGAGAATGAATTTCACGTTGACCGCCCGCTCTGCGTCGTCACCGAAGCCGAGATGTCCAAAATTTCCTTCCTGAATCCCATGAAAGATCCAATAATTTCCGGTGGTCTCGATGTGGTCGAAAAATTGAAATCCCAAACTCCAAAGCCGGTAAGGCGGCAGATAGGCAAACCCAAATCCAAACATGCCTGCATCAAAGGTCCGAGCGGACGGCATTGTAAAATACCCGCCTTGCAGCTGATAGTTGACCACGAGAGGAAGGCGGTCATTGATTTGTTGATCGATCTTGGAGACTGTTTCAAGGTCTTCAAAAAGCTGCGCTGTGGGAGAATCAAAGCAAAGGTTTGGCGTTTCTAAAGAATGAACGGCATGGAGAAAAGAAAAAAAAAGGAAAATCGATCTCTTCATTATCAATGATTTTTTTGATTTTTCTGCGAGTCATCTACTGATTGATTCCGAGAGGGTAGGAGGTATTTTCCTTTTCTTGCAAGAAAGATTTGACTCCTCCGAACCTATCTCGATAAAATTTTTCGTCGGTTTTCTGGATTATTTTAAATCAAAAATCGACTGAAACTTTTTATCGAGATAGGTTCCTGGGCAGAGAGAGTGCAGGGGCTTTACTGATTCTTAAACTCTTGAATTGAAGATTATTTCTCTTCTTCCTATACTCCAGGTGATTAAAATCTGAAATATTTTGAGAATAGGCATGGCGTACTTAAAAGACTTTCGCGAAAGGATTAAAAATAACGATTACCCTGGGTTTTTAAAAATCTGGGAGGAATATTGTTATGGCGACCAGCCAGACGGTGAAGAAATCGTGGCTGTTTTAGAAAGCGTAAAGTCCTCTGAATTAGCGAAGTCTTTCGGACTTCACGTAGGACGCATTCTCCCTCTTTGGCGAGAACTAAAAAATCCCGTTGATGCGCATAACGCCCTTCGGTTGATTTTCGATCTGCAGACAACCAATAGCGAAGAGCTTGCAGATCTCGCAACGGAGTATCTGAAGACAAAGTTTGCAAGCGACCCGCTTCTCAATGAAAAGTTCCGATTGATCGGCCTAAGAAATCGGGAAAGATTCCAGTCAGCCATTCGCAATTTTGAACTCCTGACTCATATGAAAAAGGGAAATTTTGTCTTCCATACAGGCGGTTGGGGGATTGGAGAAATCACCGATGTGTCTCTCGTCAGAGAAGAATTGAATCTGGAATTCGAACATGTAATCGGCCCGCAGCATTTATCTTTTGAAAAAGCGTTTAAGACGCTGCTTCCACTGCCTCACGATCACTTCTATGCCCGCAGATTTGGCAAGCCGGATGAGCTAGAGAAAGAAGCCAGAGAAAACCCGAGCGAAGTCCTTCGTCTGATGCTGCGCGATTTAGGCCCCAAAACCGCGGCCGAAATTAAAGATGAGTTATGTGATCTCGTCATTCCTGCTGAAGACTGGAATCGCTGGTGGCAGACCGCGCGAGCCAAATTGAAAAAAGACACCAAAATCGAATCCCCCAAAGAATTAAAAGATGTTTTTCGAATACGGCTGGAAGATGTTCCTCATGAGGTCGCTCTGCACAAAGCCCTCGAGACAAAACCGGGCGTTAACGCAATGATTCAAATGGTTTACGCCTTTTTGCGCGATTTTCCAGAAACACTCAAAAACATCGAGTTCAAAGCCTCTTTAGAGACCCGTTTTAAAGATTTATTAGTCAATGAACAACTTTCAGACAGCCAAAAAATTCAGGTTTTCTTTTTTCTAGAAGACTTGAGCGGACTCAAAGGATCCTCGGGGATTGCCGATCTCATTGCTCAAATGCAGGCCGTGCCCGATGTGATTGGCAATATAGAGGTTATGGGATTCCAGAAAAGGGCTTTGCAGCAGATCCGCAAGGTGCGCAAAGAAGATTGGGCGGAAATCTATCTCGATCTTATTTTCAGCGTAGATCAAAACTTATTGAGAGATTTTATCTTGAGCGAACTGGATTCGCCGCAGACAAGAGATGCCCTTAAAGTGAAACTCAATACGCTCCTAATCCATCCTCTTTCTTTTCCCGATATTCTGGTCTGGTACTTCCAAAAAATCATCGATAAAAAATCAAAACTTCCCTTTTCAGAGCCCGATGGGAAAAATCGGTTTTTTGAAGGTCTCCTCATCGTTCTTGATTATTTGGAGCAAAAACCCCAGCATCGCGATCTTGCAAAAAAAATCATCACTCTTTTGACTGCCGACCGATACAAAATCGTCCGCGACATCCTGCAGCATTCGAGCCTCGAAGAAGTTAAGGAATACTTGCTTCTTTCAACAAAATGTGGATCGCTGACCGATCATGATATTAAAATCCTTCATTCGCTGGCAGAAGTTGTTCATCCATCGCTCATACGCGTAAGAAAGGAAAAAAGCGAAGGGACAACGGAAGAAAATATCATTTGGACCACCCAAGAAGGATTCCAAAAAGTGCAGCTGCGCATCCAGCAGATCGCAACGGTCGAAACAGTGAGCAATGCGCGCGAAATCGAAACCGCTCGCGCCCTTGGCGATTTGCGCGAAAATGCCGAATTTAAAGCAGCTCTTGAAAAGCGGGACCGTCTCCAATCGGAGTTGAAATTTCTCTCTGATCAGGCAGCTCGCGTCCGAGTGCTGACGCGAGAAGATGTCCCTGCAGAGGAAGTGGGAGTGGGCTCGATTGTCCATTGTCAGGACTCAAAAGGGGAACACTTGCGCTTTACGCTCCTCGGTCCTTGGGATGCGGATCCTGAAAGACACATTCTTTCATTCCAATCTAAGCTCGCCCAGGCAATGAATGGAAAGTCGATTGGAGATAAATTCGATTTTCAGGGAGAAGTA
>JAZKAZ010000165.1:9645-29397 GCA_040388845.1 Chlamydiota bacterium
TATTTACAATCTCTAATATCGATAATTATTTTGATCGGAAAAAGTAGATCAGTGGGGCTGCCGAACCAACTAAGGCATTTCTCGGCCGGCAGCCCCACCCCCCTTTAGGCTATTTTAAGGCCACGAAACACTTTACTTTATTATTTAGCAGCCCCTATGTTGAGAGAATGACATCCCTCAGTAGAAATTCTTCCTCTTCTCCTCGCTTTGAAATTGTTATTGCGAGCACTAATTCTCATAAGCTCCGAGAGTTTCGCTTTATGATGAAGCATCTCGCTCAATTCGATGTTTTGAGTTTGGCCGATTTCCCAAATTATGTTTCCCCTGAAGAAACGGGAACTACTTTTGAAGAAAATGCAATCCTGAAAGCCACGACTGCCGCAAAAAACTTGAATCGATGGGTGCTGGCCGATGATTCAGGTCTGGTCGTGCCGGCCTTAGGCGGCGCGCCCGGAATCTTTTCAGCCCGCTATGCAGGGCTGAATGCAACCGATTTTGAGAATCGAAAAAAGCTCCTTGATCAGATGCAATACTTAATGGAAGAAGACCGTCAGGCCTTTTACGAATGTTGCCTGTCTCTTGCCTCTCCCGCCGGTTTAAAAAAATGTGTAAAAGGCACTTGCGAGGGAGCTCTCCTCAGTCAAGATCGAGGCGGATCTGGGTTTGGATACGACCCTCTCTTCGTAAAGCATGGCTACAGCAAAAGTTTTGCAGAAATTGATGAATCGATCAAAAACCGGATTTCCCATAGGCGCAAAGCCCTTGATAAAATGATTCTCTCCCTCGAGTCGATGGTTTCATCGGCATAAATGCAATATTACATCGATGGATACAACCTCATTTTTACCCTTGTTGAATCCAAAGAAAGCCTGCAAATTCTTCGCCGTAACGTCATCCGGCTTCTCCAAAAAAAATTCGCTCAATTAAAACTCTCTGGAATGGTTGTCTTCGATGGCGCTCACCGTAAGGATGAAGAGAGCGGTCTTTCCTATCCGAGCCCTCTCATTGTCGCTTATACCGCGAAGGGAGAAACAGCAGATGTTTATATTGTAGAGCACATTGAACGATCCCGAACTCCAAAACAAATCACAGTCATAACCAATGACCGCGGTTTGAGCCTACATGCCGGCGCTGCCGGCGCAAAAGTACAGTCAAACGCCGACTTCATCGACTATTTGAAAAAAAAAGGAGCAAAGAACAAGGATCAAAAAATAGCCCCGCGCGAGACAAAACAAAATATAGATCGTCTTCTCAAAATTTTCGAAGAGCGTCTCCACAAAAATCTGGATGACGAATAGAGCCTAAAGAATTTCGAAGGAAGAAAATGCTTGGGTCTGCGGCCTTAAGTTTTTTTCTAAATGGGCGATGCTTCCTTGCGTGAACGTTTCCAGAACCATTTGAAAAAAATCGGTGATTTTTTCAGGAGCGCCCTGAAGGCAAATTTCTACCCGTCCGTCCTTTAAATTTCGAACGAACCCTTTTAGGCCAAATTTAGTTGCACATCGCTTGACAAACGCCCGAAAGCCTACCCCCTGAATTTTTCCCGTAACGAGAACATGCATTTCCTGAATCACGATTCGCTCTCGGCAAATACAACGCGCATTTCAAGCTGAATCTCGTCCCATGGGAATCGATCTATGCACTGGAAGGCCTCCAGCGTCGAGCCGCATCGATTGATTTGCATCCGCAGATCTTTGGCGCCTTGGCAACGCTTTAAGTACCAGCAGCCCACTCTCCTCATATCCAACATCGCTTGCCTTTCCGGTTGGTAGCGGACGATGCAATCAAAATGCTCTAAAAGAGCTTGTTTGATGTCCTGCACAGAGCGCTCGATCGCGGGAAGATCCGATAAAGCTCTGAGGATATCTTCTGCAATCCAGGGCTGCCCCATAGTTCCTCTTGCAACGAGAACTGCATCGCACCCCGTATAGGCAAACATCCGGAGAGCGGAATCGGCATCGAAAATGTCGCCATTGCCAATGACTAAAATATTTTTTGCAACCCCCTTACAATCGCGGATATAGTCCCAATTAGCGGGGCCCTTGTAGGCCTGTTCCCTGGTTCTTCCGTGGATCGTGATCGCTTTGGCCCCTGCTTTTTCAGCAATTTGGGTAATTTCCATTGCATTGATGCTCTTTTCATCCCACCCGGCTCGGATTTTTACCGTTACTGGAATTTTTACTGCAGCAGTCACAGCAGAGAGCGTCTCCCCAATTAGATCTGGGGTGCGGAGCATACCGGAGCCACTTCCGTCTTTCGTGACTTTATCTACCGGACATCCGCAGTTAAAATCGATTACGTCGAATCCAAGATCTTCGACAATCCGAGCCGCAGCTGCTGCCATTTTTGGCCGGCTGCCGCAGATTTGGGCTCCGATGGGATGCATATCAGGTTCATAATCGAGCATCCGGTAAGTGTGGGGATCGTGGCGGATCAGGGCATCGATTTTAACCATCTCGCAATAGACAATCCCGGGGCGATAAGTGCAGGTCATTCGGCGGAAAGGAAGATCGGAGCATCCGGCAAGAGGAGCGTAAAGGACTTTATTGGGAAGGCGCGCGCTCCCGATGAAAAAGGGAGGCTTCATCGAAAAAATCCTAAAAGAATCATTTCAAGAATCCGCAAGACAAAAAAACCCAAAATTGGGCTAATATCAAGAACCCCTCCCAAGGGCGGCAGAAGCCTGCGGAATAAATTGAGGTAAGGATCTGTATAAAAAGCCAGAAAACGGGCAAATTGATGCTCCCTCCAGGCCGGGAACCAACTGCTGACAATGCGCAAAAAGAGAAGAATCGTAAAGATCACAAAGAGAAGATGAATGATATAAGGTATACTCATGGTTCTATTTTAGGGAGATTCTCCATTTTCGTCATGAGGCACTTTGACAAAAAATAAATTTAATTGAAAAAACGGATCGCTTCTCGTGGGAAAAGGCCCCATTGGAGTAAAATAAAAAGGACAGGATATATTTTATGTTAATACTCGGCATTCAAATAGACCCCCCTTATTTGCGTACGGCTTTGATTCAAAAAAACCGCTCCGGCATTGAAATCCAAACGCTAAAAACATTTCCCCTGTCCCAAGCAGAAGATGTAAAACAGCTTTACACAAAAAATTTTAAAGGAAGGACCGCCACAGGGATTTCGGCAAATGAGCTCTTCGTCCGCTCCATTGAATTGAAAGTCGGAAATCAACGCCACGTCGAAGAAGCTGTCGCTTTTCAAGCAGACGCAACAAGCCATTTTAAGCCAGAGGAAGTAATTACTGTCCCTATTTTAAACAAAAAGGGACAAGATCTGACGGAAGCGCATCTTTTCACAACGCCTCGAGAGTCTCTAAGATCCCTTCTCCTCGAAGTCGGAAAATTTGAGATCGATCCGGATGGGATCAGCTCGGTGCCGACGGCTCTTTGCCGCCTCATCCAATGGAAACTCCCGCACCTTGCGGAATGTTTGATCATAGATCTTGCATCGAGCGAGATCACATGCGTTTGGATGCAAAATGGGCAATTGAAAAAAACTCATTCCATTGCTGGAGGAGTAGAAAGCCTCCTTTTCTCTCTTTGGGAAGATCGGAAGAAAATCCTTTTGCAAAAAGAAATGGAGGGCGCTGCCAAACAGATTGATCTTTTGCTTTTAAAGCCCCATCTCAATCCTCTTCTCACGTTTAAAATCAATAAATTGCGTCAAGATTTAGCAAAAAGTATTCACTCCCTCCATCGGGAAAGCAAGCTCAACCTTCCCTTGATCTTTACAGGACGGACAGATGCTTTTAGCCATTTGACCGAGTATCTCGCTGAAGACTTTAAAGAAATTGTTTCTTTTGAATCTATAGGCTCTCTCACGCTGGAGGAGCAAAAATACGCGGTGGCCCTCGGATTTTGCATCGAACAAACCGCTCCCAAAGCCCTTCAGTTCCGAAGAGAAGAATTTTTTCCTCAGAAAAACTGGAAGCGGATGGGTCTTTATGGCCTGACTCTTTTGACCGCCTCTTTTCTCTTTGCCACAGCTTTATTTGGTTTTGGAATGCACGCGGGGCATTTGCGTAAATTCCAAATGATTGAGTCCCTTCAATCCTTCCTGGATAAATGGGATCCTGCTTTAAAACGAAAAATTCTTTTACAGACTTTTGACATAGATGAAAAAATTGACGCTTGGGTCTCTGCTGTGGAAGCTCACGATAAAGAATACCCTTATATTCCCCAGGCGCCTCGAGTATCCGAAGTCCTTGCCTGGCTCTCTTCTCATCCTCTTCTTAACTCTTTAAAAGAAGAAAACGACCCCATACAACTTAAAGAATTTAAATATCAACTCCTTCAATTTCCTAAAATTGACTCTCCTAAGGACTCTTATCAGGCGAAAGTAGAGATTGAATTTCAGTTGAACGGGTCGATCCATGCGCGCAAATTTCACGATGCACTTCTCAAAGGAGATGAAATGGTGGACCCAAAATCAGAAGTGATCTGGGAAACGCTGGCTCATGGCTATCGGACTTCTTTTTTCTTAAAAAACCGGAGATCTCATGACTCTTAAGAAATGGCAAGAGGCCTTGTTTATCCATTGCGGAAAACTTTTTTTCCTCCGAATGACCCCTCTTTTTTTCTTTTTTCTCTCCGCTCTTCCGCTGATTGTAGCAATGATTTTTTTACTTTTGCAAAATAGCCGTCTAGAAGAACTCGAAGCCCGTTTTAGAGAAACCACTCTGAAAGGAAAGATTGCACTCGAAAAAAAGGGGCGCAAAGAACAATTTCTCAAGCGCTTCTCTCATCCAGATCCGTATTTTATTGATCAGCAGCTTGAATCTCTTGCCTTCTTAGAAAAGGAAAAAGAACAGCTCATTTCATTGATTCAGCATCCGGGATGGATCCACAATGAATCCATTCAAGAGCGCCTTAATTTTTTAAATAGGGGAGAAAATCGGCTCCAGTTTGCAGAAGAAAATATCCGCACTTCTTCTCAATTAAAAGAGACGGACGAAAAACAGACTGCGCCCGTTCAGATGGACGAGGAAGATCTCCAAAAAATTCTTGCGCTTCTCGACGACATTCCCATCGGCTCTTTTCTCCCCCTGCAAGAGAGTCCGCAACTGCTGATCCGTGAATTTCGCCTCAAAATACAAAAAACGCCGCTTCAAACAGAAGTTTTCGAAGTGGAAATGGACCTTCTCAAACGGGAATTTGCTAAAAAATGAAACGCTATCTCTTTTTCGCCTGGATTGCAGTGATTGGATGCCACCATTCCCAACCTGCAGACCCGCTTGTCGCTATCCAAATTCAAGACCGGAATGGACTGACTGAAACCATCAGCACTCCCGATCGACTTGAGCAATATAACGGGATCGATTATCTCTCTTCCCAGCCGTATAAAAAAGTACTTCGGGTTTATAGAAAAGAGGGGAAAAATCACTCTAAAATCACCACCTATTATGCAAATGGATCTCCTTTGCAATACCTGGAAGCGGAAGAAATGCGCGCCCATGGCGCCTATAAAGAATGGTTTCCCAATGGCCGGCTTAAAATCGATGCGACTGTCATTGGAGGAACCGCCGATGTGTCTCCAGGATCTCAGCAAGACTGGCTCTTTGACGGCCTCAGCCAAGTATGGGATGAACAGGGAAAGCTGGTTGCTAAAATCCCATATGAAAAGGGAAGTTTAGAAGGAAGAAGCGTTTATTTTTACCCATCTGGCCTGATTGAAAAAGAATTTCCGTATGTCAAAAATACTCTGGAAGGAGAGGCTTTTGAATTTTTGCCAGATGGTGGATTGAAATCGAAAAGAACCTATAAAAATGGATTGAAAGATGGAAGCAGCCAAGGTTTTTTTGCAAATCAACAAACCGCCTGGGTTGAGGAATATTTAGAAGGATTCTTGAGTAAGGCCTCTTATTATAATTCGAATGGAGATCTCGTCTCTCAAATTGAAAATGGAGGCGGATTTCAAGCTGTCTTTGAAAAAAATACCCTTTTATTCCTTGTTGAATATCGATATGGCAGGCCAGAAGGGAGAATGCAAAAACTGACCCCTCAGGGAGAGCTTCAGATCTCCTATCATCTCAAAAATGGGAAAAAACAGGGCGAGGAAATTGAGTATTTTTTGCAAAGCGAGCAGCTCTCTGAGGGAAGCGCTCCTCTTGAGCAACCCCTTCCTAAGCTTTCCCTCACTTGGAACGAAAATGCAATCCACGGAACGGTAAAAACTTGGTACAATAATGGGCGTCTGCAAAGCCAGCGAGAATTTTGCCGCAATCAAAAACAGGGGCCAGCTCTTGCTTGGTACCGAGATGGCTCACTCATGATGCTCGAAGACTACGAAGATGGGCAGCTGACTCGCGGACAGTATTATAAAATCCATCAGCGCGAACCCGTTTCGAGTATCGTGCACGGAAATGGAATCGCCTCTCTTTTTGATGAAAATGGGATTTTTTTGCGCAAAGTAACTTATGTCAAGGGGAAGCCAATTGATCCTGAAAACTGAATGGCGCACTCTTTTAACAGCCAGGCGGCGCTCAATTTCATTACGAAGACGGGCGCGAGCTTCTCTTTTGCTTCAAAAAAAGATCGCTCCCCAAGGGAACTTTCTTTCTTTTTCCTCATTTGGAACAGAAATTGACTTGTCGGCTTTGAATCAGCAACTGGCATCCGAAGGAAGACTTTTTCTTCCCCGCATTGAAGCAAACAACCTGGTCCCATACGAGGTGATCGATCTTGAGAGGCAGCTTACCCTTTCTCCCTTGGGATTTCGCGAGCCTAACCCTGAGCTATGCAAGAAAGCCTCTTTTTCAGAAATTGAGTGCATTCTTGTCCCGGGTTTAGGTTTTGATCCAATGGGATATCGGATCGGATATGGAATGGGCTACTATGATCGGCTTCTCAAGGCAAATTCGAAAATTTTGAGCATCGCAATCGGCTTTCAGGAGCAATTCATCGACGGGCTTCTCCCTAGAGATTCTTGGGATCTTCCCACAAATAAACTTCTTTTGACTTGATACTTGGTATTATTTTGTTTTTTTCAGAGTGGAGGCAGGCTCTTCTTTTTTTTGTTCTTGCTTTGGCGCGCAAAAATGAGACCCGTCGCCAAGACTTGCTTTTACATAGGAGCCAGGAGAAACATTTGTGCACGTTGAATAATAGCCCTCCGATGGGCATTGCCAAATGACTGTATAGGGCGTCAGAGAAATGTTGGGCGTTCCGGCATGGACATACTGGGTAGGAGAGAGATTCGTTGTGAAGTTTCTTTGCTGACCCGGCTGCACAGAAAACTGTCCTAGATAACTTCCGTCTGAAGCCTGGACCGTCGCAGTTAAAATGAACGGCGAGTCGTTGTAGAGAAGAATCGAGCCGTCGTTTGTCCCAGCTTTTGCTAAAAAGGGGAAAAACAACAAAAATAATATGCATAGAATGCGCATTTATCTTGGCCTAAGTTCACTCAATTCAAATTTAGCCCATCGGAAATCAAGCTGCCCAAGAGGGGAAACAGCCACCTCTTCCAATGCACCGCTCTGCAGATAATTCAAAGCGAAATGAAAAACGGGAATGATTGGCATCTGTTCCATCAAAATTTGCTCCGCTTCGCGCATCAGCCACTTCCTCTCTTCCAAATCTTTGCATAATCCAGAACGATTTAAAAGATCAAGGTATTTGATACTCTCCCAATTTGTATTATTTGTACTGGCATCTTTAAATTTAAAGACTTCCAAAAAATTAATCGGATCGTTGAAATCGGCCGTCCAAGACCCGGCAGCCAATTGAAACTCTTTTTGAGAAATACGATGAAAAAAGGTTTTCGGCTCGACCGCTTCCAATTCCACTTGAATCCCGAGATTTTTTTCCCACTGCTTTTGAATCGCCTGGGCAATCGCGGTATTTCTGTCATTGTTGTAAAAACTGACCGTAATAGGCTGGAGCGTATCTAACGCGAGATCCAATTCCAGCAAAGCATCTACTAACAGAGATTGAGCCATATCTATATTATTATCAGTGAAATAGCCTGTTTGAGAAAGTCCCATTTCAGGGGGAACAAGGCTCTTTGCGGGGATTTGTCCTCCCTGTAAAATATGCTCGGCGATATCGGAGCGGTTGATCGCAAAAGATAGCGCTTTTCGAAAAGAGGGACTGCACAATGGATTCTTTTTTCCTCTGACTTGCTCAGATGTGTTCGTCCGAAAAAAATAGGTTCCTGAAAGTGGACTAATATGAAGCAGATCTCTTTGCCTGAGATCGGCCACGGCATCCACGGGGATCGCGGAAAGAGGAGATCCCGCCCAGTCGAGCTTTCCCTCTTCAAACATCCTCATCTCAGTATCTCCTGCAACCATAAGCAAATCAATTCCCTCGATTTTTACCTGCTTAGATTCCCAATATGTGGGATTTTTGATCAGCTGAATCTGATCAGAATGCTTCCAGGATTGGAGAAGAAAAGGTCCATTGCAAACATAAGTATCTGCTTGGAGGGCCCAATTGACATTCGCTGATAAAACTTTATGAGGAATGGGGAAAAATGGAGTGAGCGATACAAGTTGAAGGAAATAGGGAGTTTGCTGCTCCAATTCAACTACAAGTGTTTGAGAATCAGGAGTTTGAACTCCAATCTGTTCAGGTCCGATCTCTCCTAGTTTTACTTTTCGTCCATTCTTAATGATATAGAGCTGATAGGCAATGTCGGTTGGAAAATGGGGATCTAAAATCTTTTTCCATGCGGCCGCAAAATCAAAAGAGGTGACCGGATCTCCATTGGACCAAAAAGACTTACGCAAATGAAAAACATATTGAGTTCCATTTTCGGATATTTCTACATCGTGTGCGAGCGCCATTTCAAGATCTCCAGATCGAGAAGTACGGGTCAGTCCCTCAAAGAGCATGTGCACCATCGTGACGCATGTTAAATCACGCGCCTTCAAAGGATCGAGCGTTTGTGGATCTGTCCCAATATTGATATGGAGACGTTGAGACGGCGAAAGAGCCGATTTTTGGCAGCTAGAGAAAAGGATCAACAGCAAAAAGAGAAATCGAATCATAAACCCACTCCAATCAAACGTCCAAAGGGTAGCAAAGAGCGCCATTTGCAGCAAAAGGTCTCATAAGAACTTGATTTCGATTATATTTCCGCATATGAGGAAAGAAAGAACAGGAGTCAGCTATGTTTCGGAAAAATTCCTCTTTGATTTTTTCTTATCCCGAAGTCTATTTCGGCTCCTTTGCAAATCGATACGATGAAATCGGCGAAGAATGGAATTTTGTAACACCCTGGACAATCTCACTCGAAATGGACTTATCATTTTCACTCCAAAATAAAATAGGATTATTTATTCATTGGCCTAATGAATCGTAAATCTATGCTATTCTGAATTTTCAGTGTTTGATTCTCCCAGTTTAAAAACGGCTCCAGAAAATACTGTCGACCATTTCCCTTGATTTAATTTTCAAGTTGAGTTTAACATGCACAATGTAAACTTGAATCGAATGCGAGAAGCTAATTCCCGTGAAAAAGGAACGATTCGGTAGACACCGATGGCAACGCTACGGAAAAATCTTAGCGAAAGCTAAAACAACTATTCGTCCAAAATGGAGAGCACAAAATGCTTAAATTACTGACAAAAACAAAGCCATGGATAGTAGCATCGCTCCTCGTTGCTGCTTCTGCATTTGGCCAACAAAATTCTAATTGCGAGCCTAAAAAAAGGGATTGCGATCCTTGCCCAAAAAAGGAATGCGAACCTTGCCCAAAGCCCGAGCCTAAGCCTTGTCAACAAAGACAACCTTGCCCAAGACCTTGCGAACCATGCGTACCAAGAGTATGCAGAGAGCGCTTGTGCCCGCCAACTATTTGCGCCTACAACGCACCCGCCCGCATTGATACACGATGCTCTTGGGACGTATGGGCAGATGCGAGTTTTATCTATTGGCAGCCAATCGAAGAGAATTTGGAATTGGGAATTCTCAATAGCACCGCCCTTCCAACAGTTGAGGGTGTACAAGGCGGCTTCATCAATATGAAAAATAACCGATACAAGCCAGGATTTAAAGTCGGTCTTGGCATGAGTTTCGACCATGACAATTGGGATCTGAAAGCTGAGTATACTTGGTTTCATATAAAGCAGAAGACACAAGCCCAGGTAACTGAAATCCCAGGGAACATTCTCTCTCGACGAGGGACTCCAGATGGACAAGGATTCGCACCCGATCTTTATAATATTGCCAATGGAAAATGGAAGTTGGGCATGGATCTCGTGGATCTAAATCTTGGCAGATGGTGCTACATCGGTACACATCTGACTTTCCGCCCCTTTGTAGGAGTTCGAGGAGCCTTTATTACCCAACGCTACAACTCTGTTTTCATTAACGATGGTTCAGTGCCTGGTTTTGGCGGTGTAGTTGACACAATGAATGTCGCCGAGACAAACCATTCATGGGCAGTAGGTCCGCAAATGGGTCTTAATACGAATTGGATATTGGGCGAAGGATTCAGACTCTTTGGAAATGGCTCTGGAGATCTTCTCTATACAAGATACCACAAGCTTGGATTTAAAGAGACCCATACAAGAACTGGCACGCCAGCGCTTCAGCACATTCGTCAGGCTGATGTCAATTCTCTTCGCACTCACTTAGATGCGATTTTGGGATTTGGCTGGGGTTCTTATTTCGACAATAACAACTGGTATTTCGACATGGCTTTTGGCTACGAATTCCAAGTGTTCTTTGATCAAAATAACTTCCGCCAGTTTTACAGCACAGCACAACCTGCTGGAAGCTCTAATCCAAATGGAAATCTCTACATCCACGGCTTAACAGCTACACTCCAATTAGACTTCTAATTGAGTCTGTAGTTTAAGCAAAATTTTTCTGCCAGGCTGAGTGAAAATTCAGCCTGGTTTTTTTTTGTTCGGATATAAGGCTGCGCCCAGAAGCGCTGCATCGTCATTGAGCACGACCCAAATCGGAATCGATTCGAGAAGTTCCCGAAATCTCCCTTTATCTGCAAACGAGGCAGCAAAAACACCGTTCTTCATTTTTTCTAGAAGATGCGGAGCAATTCCCCCTCCAATGTAGCAACCTCCAAGCGCCAGAAATTTCAGCGAGAGATTTCCCGCCTCGCTTCCGTAAAGAGAGAGAAACCAATCGAGCGCTCTCTCACATCCCTTATCTTTGTTCATCCGGCCCCACTCTGAAATGACGGTAGACGGATCGCTCTGCTGCATCGCAATTTGGAGACCCCGAGATAGTTTTTCCCGCCCCGTTTCAGTCAAAAACTGGTAGATCGAATGAAGTCCGGGCCCCGATACAACTTTTTCATAAGAAACGTGGCCAAATTTCTTCTTAAGATAGAGAAATAATTCAACCTCCAGTTCGTTGCGGGGCGCAAAATCGACATGCCCTCCTTCGCAAGCAAATGGATGATGTAGGTTGCCATCCCAATAAAGTCCCGCCTCGCCAAGACCCGTCCCTGCTGAAATGAGCGCTTGGTTGCCCGACTGCACCTTTCCCGGATGAAGCAAATAAAGCGCCTCTTTTTTAAGCGCTCTCAATCCATAGGCGTTTGCCTCAAGATCATTCAAAAGAGGGAATTTGAAGCACCCGGCTTATTTGCGCGGCATCAATGATCCACGATAAATTCGTAATTTTACACTTTCCGTCCCGCACAGGTCCTGCTACACCAAAACAGGCGCGCTCTACCCTCTGCTTTTTTTTCTCGAGAAATTTTTGCAAGATCTCTTCAAAACTGCCATACTGCCGGCTGAAGAATTTTTCCTCAGCTCCAATGATCTCTCCTTTTTCAAATAGGCCAAGACGGGTATGCGTCCCTCCTATATCGCCAGCTAGAATCATTTCTACCTCTTTTGTTCGCATTGAACCAAATTCAGCTTTATTTTTCTGCCTTGACGAGAAGAATGTTTGGTTTCATGCTTAAGAAAATGACATCTTTTGGAGGCACATCATGAGTCAACCACAACCCGATCAAGGGAAAAAAAAGGCACTAGAACTTGCAATTTTGCAGATTCAGAAACAGTTTGGCGAAGGGGCTATCATGGCACTTGGCAAACATTCAGCCACCCATGGCATGAGCGTCATTAAAACAGGAGCAATCGCTCTTGATATCGCTCTCGGTATCGGCGGAGTCCCTCGCGGCCGAATCGTCGAAATTTTTGGCCCCGAATCCTCCGGTAAATCGACGCTTGCAACACACATTGTCGCAACCGCTCAGAAAAATGGAGGTCTTGCCGCCTACATCGATGCAGAACACGCCCTCGATCCCATTTATGCATCTAAGATCGGAGTCAATATTGACGATCTCATGATCTCTCAACCAGATAATGGAGAAGAGGCGCTGAATATCGCTGAAATGCTTGCCAGATCCAATGCCGTCGATGTGATCGTGATCGATTCTGTCGCAGCCCTTGTCCCAAAATCTGAACTGGAAGGGGAGATCGGAGATCAATTTATGGGCTTGCAGGCGCGTATGATGTCTCAGGCGCTGCGCAAACTCACAGCCACTCTTTCTCGTAGCAATACGTGCGCTATCTTCATCAATCAAATCCGCGAAAAAATCGGCGTGATGTTTGGCAATCCCGAAACGACACCGGGCGGTAAAGCGTTGAAATTCTACGCATCGATCCGCTTAGATATCCGCCGCACGGCCGGAATCAAAAACGCGGATAATACAGCGGATATCGGCTCCAGAGTGAAAGTAAAAGTCGTTAAAAACAAATGCGCCCCCCCTTTTCACGCAGCTGAATTCGATATTCTTTTCAACGAGGGGATTTCCCATATTGGTTCGCTCATCGATGTCGGGGTAGAGTATGGGGTGATCGATAAAAAAGGCGCCTGGTTTAGCTATCAGACAAACCGCTTGGGCCAGGGACGCGATGCCTCTCGCGAAGAGCTAAAAAACAATCCCAAGCTGGCAGAAGAAATTGAGAAAAACATCTACGCTAAGATTGCCGCAGGCGCGCCCGTGCCTAAAAAAGTTTCTAAAGAAGAAGTGGGAGCAGCTGTTACTTAAACGGAGTTGGGAAGGCGCAAAAGCCACTCAACTACTTGCTGAAACGATTCATTCCAAAGCCCGAGCCTCTTCAAGGATCCCTTGAAGAGCTCGATTTCTTCTTCTAAAAGAACTTCCGAAGTCTCTCTTCCATAAGCTGCGACGATATTTACCTGGATTGGTTTTGAGGCGTCTTGTGACGCATCCTGTAAATCATCGGCAATTTGAAATGCGAGCCCCAGGTGATGGGCAGATTTCTGCACATCCGCCAAAGACTCGACACTTCCCCCGCCAAAGAGCCAGCCAAAAACAAAAGAGATCTCGAAAAGAGTCGAAGTTTTTTGGAAGATGATCTTTCGGATGGTCTCTGGCTTTGAGTCGGGCGGATAGAGATCGAGAAATTGCCCGTTTGTAGCCCCTCTGATCCCCGCACAGCGCGTGGCCGATTCAAGACAGAGAAGAGACGCTTTATCCGCGCCAGCGCCAAACTTAAGGCGTTCTTTCATGCGCTGGCAATTCAGATAGATCGAGCCATAGCCTTCTGCAATCAATGTGTAGCTTGCCAAAATCGCGATGCTCTCTCCAAACCTTTTGTGCAAAGAGGGGCGGGATCTTCGCATATCATCGTCATCCATGCAGGGCAAATCGTCGGCAATTAAGGAGGCGGTGTGAAAAAATTCAACGCCCAAAGCGACCGGAAGAACATCCAGGCCATGACCCAGTGCGTCTGCAATCATCAAAACAAGAATCGGACGGAGCCTTTTTCCTCCGTTTGTCAGAGCATATTCACAGGCATCCCGAAGCAGATTCTGCTCGCCCATCTGTTCGATGTAGAGCTCCATTTCTCTTTCAATTTGACTTCGATAGTGTTCGATGCAAGCCATTCTATTTTCCAATTTGCTCTAAAATTTTCGGCTCAATCGGGCTGAGCTCGACCGTCCCTTCCCGGCTCTTCGCCTGATGCCTTTGGGGGACATACCCGCTCAAATTCACAAGAGGAAAGGCCACGCTCTGCTTGCCCATCAAAGTTCCCGGATTCAGAACGCAGTTGCACCCGATTTGAGCCCGATCTCCAATAATGGCTCCCAATTTTTTCAAACCGGTATTGATTTTTTCACCCTTAAAAAAAACTTTCACATCGCTCCGGTCCAACCGCAAATTGGCGCACTTGACTCCAGCGCCAAGGTTTACCCAATTGCCCAAAATTGAATCGCCTACATAAACAAAATGGGTGGCGTGCGCATAATCCAAAAGAATCGAATTTTTAATCTCCGAGCTATGGCCGATTGCGCAATGATCGCCGCAAATCACCGATTCGCGAATATAGGCGCCGTGGCGAATGATGCAGTTTTTCCCGATGATGCAAGGTCCCTGAATATAGACGCCCGGCTCGATCACCGTCCCCTTTCCAATAGAAATAAGTTCAGGGCGAGCTAAATACACTCCCGCTGGAATTTCAATTTCTATCTGACAAGACTTTCTTTTTCTTAAGTAGCCCTCTAAGGCGGCAAGCGCCGACCAAACAGGCTCTCCTTCTTTCCAAAGGGATCTGTGTGCATAGCGCTGTAAAGAAAAGAATTGTTCAGGAGCGGTCATCATAGGCGATTATAACGGGGAGACAAATTTCCACACACCCTTAAGAATAGATAGATCTAGATATATAGAAATATCCTCTTCTTCTGTTTCTGTGGGAATGTTGATAGACTAGGGGAAGCCTGAGGGGAAGGGAACCTGTTCACAACTTGTTGGCAACCTGTTCACAACTGCCCCTTTGTAAACAACCCGGCAATCTGTCGACAACTTTTGAACGTGTTATGAACAGCTTATGAACAATCCGTCCACCTGCCCCCATTTTTCGATTTGCTCCGGCTGCAACTTAGGAACAAATTTTTTGAATCCCCCGATCTGGATCGAGGCGCTCGCATTTTTTCAAGAAAATGCGCCCCACCTCAAACCCGAACTGCTCCACGAGGGCTTTTCCCAAACGCGCCTGAAGGCCAAACTCGCCGTCCGTCCGGGCCCTGAAATCGGACTGTTTAGACGAGGCACGCACGAGGCCATATCGATTCCAGAGTGTCTGGTCCATCATCCAGCAATCAACCGAGCAGTTCTTGCCATTAAAGAAGAAATTATTTCCCATAAACTTCCTCTTTTCCAAGAAAAGCCCCCCTCGGGTCATCTTCGCTACCTCCAGCTCTTTGTCGAGCGCAAAACAGAGCAAATTCAACTCGTTTTAACCCTTAACCTAAATGAAAATTGCGCAGAAATCGACCGCTTTTGCAAATCTCTTTTAAAAAAAGACTTGTGGCATTCCATTTGGTTGAACTTCCACCCCGCCCTATCCAATCGCATTTTAGGAGATGGTTGGGAGCGCATTCATGGAGAGCCCTTTCTTTGGCAAACATTCAACGGAACAGAGGTCGCATTTCATCCAGGGGCGTTTTCACAGGCGCACCTCTCTCTTTTTGAAAAAATGCTCCAAAAAATAGACCATTGGGTAGAGCCAGGCGCAAAAATCCTCGAGCTCTACGCGGGCGTAGGTGTAATTGGACTCTCTTTGCATAACAAAATTAGCCAAATCGATTTGGTAGAAAACAACCCTTACGCAAAGCTCTCTTTTCAGGAAAGCCTTCTTCGTCTGCCGAAGCCCACGCAAGATCTCTATACTTACCATAGCCTCGATGCGAAAGAGAGCCCCCGATTCATCGAAGAGAATTCGATAATCATCGCAGATCCTCCGCGCAAAGGGTTAGATGAAGCAGTTCTGACACGTCTTTGTGATCTGAAAAATGCAAAACTGATCTACGTCAGCTGCGGCTTTGAGAGTTTTCAAAGAGATTGCTGGGCGCTGCTCGATGCCGGCTGGAAATTCATAGACGTTTCTGGGTACCTATTATTCCCCGGAACCAATCATGTGGAGATTTTGGCTCTCTTGGAAGCTCCGCAAGGTGACCTCTAATTTCAGTCGGTTACAAAATGTAACCGATTCACACTAGCAAAAATTCCGAAGCGTATCAAAAAAGAAAGCGAGATCATCGTCACTTACAGATGCATGCAGAGAGAGTCGAATGCGGCTCAGATTCCGCGTAGTATAAATTTGCATCTCTTGCAATTTTTTGTGAATCAAGGCCGCATCCGGATGATCAAATGCGACAATTCCTGCATGGGGCCCCTTTGCCGCCGGATCAAAGCCAAACTTTAAAAGCTCTTTTTGTGCTCGATCTGTCAATTGAGCAATTCGCTCATGGATTTTTTTCCAGCCAAGATTTTTCAGGGCTTCAAGAGAGGCGGCAAGCCCAGCAAAGGCGGGAATATTGCAATAGCCCGGCTCAAATCTCTTGGCACCGTCTGCAAATTCAAACTTTTTCGCGAGCAAATCGGGCAAAGGTTTGATGCTTCCCCATCCCACCTGAGGAACAACTAGTTGGGGAATGAGCGATTTCCTAAAGTAAACAAACCCCGTTCCAACGGGGCCAAAAATCCACTTTTGCCCTCCCGAGGCCAAAAAATCGCAATTCCACTTTTTTACATCCACAGGAATCGCTCCAACTGCCTGAATTGCATCGACAGATAGTAACGCTCCATTTTCATGACAGACTTTTGCAATTTTTTCGATATCATGTCTTCTGCCGTCCCAAAAAGAGACTGCTGAAACCGCCACAAGACGCACCCCAGAAAAATCTGAATTTTCCAACTGCTTTGAAAAAGAGACTCCTGGCACAGGCTCGATTGCCTCAGTCTTCACCCCCTCCAAATTATCCCAGACAAATCGATTAGACGGGTACTCGTCTGCCGGATAAAGAATCCGATCTCCTGCTTTCCAGCGCACTGCACCCGCAATCAACGACAAACCGCTTGAGGTGCTGTTAACAAAAGCGATCTCTTCAGATCCTGCGGAGATGAGTTCAGCAATCGTTTTCCTGGCATGTTCCTGATGGCCTATCCAGGCCTCGCGGTGGAATTCAAAGGGCTCTAGGCTCTCATCGATCAGGCTATGAATCTTTTTTGCAGCAGGTTCCAGCAGCGGGCCAGTTCTCGCATAATTCAGATAGACTCGGGTTTGAATGCCGGGGAGCAAATCGCGTAGTTCTTTCATAATCCGCAAACTACATCAGAGAAAATTATAAAACCACTTTTGGTGAGCGATCATACGCAGTTGATTTTAAAATCCCTTACTTCTACATGGGTTCTGGTTGGCTTAAACAGGCGAACCCGCTTATAAGATCTGATACATATTTTTGTACAAACTGCGCTTGTGACAGCTCGGGAATTAATACGGCCCATTGTTTAATCAAATGGGGAGGAACTCCCAAATATCCTTGATCTGAGGCGCTTAGACGGGCCAATAATTTAGTTGGGCCATGCTTGAAATAATTTTCTAAAATCCCATGCCATCGATTTAAGGAACTGTTCGGAACCTTGTAGTCGAACTTTGGATCAGGGACAAAGCTCCCAAGATATTGACGAATATGATCCCAGTTGCCCGACGAATACAAAACGGCATCTTCTAAAAACTTTAAGAAAGTGACTTTATGATCATCCGGGACATCGCCCAACAGATTCATTATGCCCAATTCCTTAAGGATCCGCGCCCTAGTTTCGTCTACAAATACATGCAACCGCATTCCTTTCCGAAATGGATCTGTTGTTTCCAGAATGTCAGTGATGCCGATCCCTATTTCATGCGTCTCTTCACGACGAAGCTCTCCAAGATAGCGGATGTCAGGAAAAAGAGTTCCTACAATGAAATTCTGCTTTTCAATTTCGCCATAGGCTTCAAAATCCTCTAACCACTTCTCTGCAATATAAACGTGAAAAATGGGTGCTGCACAAAAAGCGGAAGACACATGAATGAGAAAAAATAAAAAGAATGTACAGAGTCCAAGTTGTTTCATAAGTCTCCTATTTTTACTGCTGATATCGTAGAGAGGGCTAACATTTTTTAGAACGAGGAAAAAGACTTAGCCCACTTGAGGGATCTGTTTTTTTCAGACATTCTGACAATTTGTAAGAACTCATCTATGCTGATTCCA
The DNA here is from genome assembly GCA_040388845.1 of Chlamydiota bacterium. Classification (GTDB taxonomy): domain Bacteria; phylum Chlamydiota; class Chlamydiia; order Chlamydiales; family SM23-39; genus JAZKAZ01. The sequence goes on from JAZKAZ010000165.1 coordinate 27,653, forward strand.
GAAAGAGAATCTATTTTTATAGTTGCAGCAGATAGATCTTGCATTTCCGTGAATCGATTGGGGATGGCAATCGTAATACAGCCCGCGCTGTGGCCAGAAATAACCCCCGTCATACTATCTTCAATCACGATGCATTCAGCAGGAGATACGCCCAATAATTTTGCTGCATGGAGATAGATGTAGGGTTTCGGCTTATTCACACCTTCTGGATCATGATAATCATTTAGGTCCTCATGGCCTGAAAGGACCACATCAAAGGCATCTTTGAGGCCTAATGATTCTAGATTTTTTATAATTTCAGGTTTTACCGTAGCAGATGCGATTGCCAATTTAATGCCCAATTTTTCTTTTTCTTCGAGAAGTCGATAAACGAATTCAACAGTATCTTTTATTGGAAGCAGGCCCTTATGGAGGTATTCCAGAAAATATTCTCTTTTTTGAGCAAATAATTCATCTGCGCAATTGCGTCCTATTTTTTCAGCAAGTTGGTGAGCAATTGTTGTTCCGGATTTGCCAACATAAGACAGATATTCTTCGGGAGTTAAATTTCCTCCCCAATTTTGAACAGCCTGTCGCCAGGCGAAAAAATGAGACTCTTCGCTATCGACCAGAGTCCCGTCGCAATCAAAAATAATTGCTTTTATGGGCTGTTCAGAAAAAAGGAAGTTTGTCATAAATAATCCAGCTGCGAGAAGGAAGTTCTTGATCATATATGTACCAAATTACACATCTGCCACCTGAGAAAAAATTGAGCAGTTATGACGATGTGAGCTTTGAGCATAAGTCAATGTTAAGATTTGAATTTTGTTTGATATCTTAATGCTCTCGTATTGTAACAGATATTATTCCATGATTTTGTGCAAGTTAGGCCATGTTTCAACATGTGACAAGGAATTCTCTACGCTTCTATAGCAATGTAAACTTTTACTTCCGGTTTTTTTTGAGGGTCAAAATCAGACCGGTATAGCTCGAAATCGCTTGTGTAGGAGCGAGGGAGATTTGATTTCCAAACCGCTTGCCATGCAGCAATCAGGCCTTGAGGAAATTCCCCCTGGCTTGTAAAAACAGCATATTTCGATTCAGGAATCACTTTGCCGACCAGCCCTGCTGGGATCTCATCTAAACTAGAAACTTCACACCCAAGAATCCAGGAATAAGGCTTGGTATAATCTCCTTCATAGTCAGTATAAAGGGCAAGAATGTTGCCATTTATCTTATTCGGAATCTTTGCAAGGGTATTTTCTTTAAAAAATTTTTCCTTATGAGCAGGCATTGCCGAAGAACATTCCTCATTGTTTGTTCTCAGTTCAAGTCCAATGAAAAATTTCTTTTTTTGTTTTTCGATAGTATAGTTCACTTCGAGTCCTTGCATTTGGTTTTCTTGGGCTTGGATTTCGTGACAATATCCCCATGTAAAAGCAAAGCTAAGAATGAGGAGAAGCAGTTTCTTTTTGCTCATTTTTCAATTCCCAAGTATTCGGGTAGGTTTTTCTTTAAGAAGAGCATATCTTCATTTGGCCAGAAGGATTCGTTCGTTTTTTCGTGATCTTTTTTGATGCTTCCAGCTAGATAAATACAAATCTTGGCATCCATACTCACCGTTCATTTGTGCATTACCAGCCACATACCTAGCACATGATCGATTTTTGATGAAGAATTAGATATGACGGTTTAGTCATAACTCACTCGTATAAAAGAATCTGGGTGAGAGGATTTGAACCTCCGACCTCTTGCACCCCATGCAA
>JAZKAZ010000166.1:0-7816 GCA_040388845.1 Chlamydiota bacterium
TCGCTCTTCCTAAAATCGATTTGCAGCTGCGATCCACATCAAGTATCGTTTTTTTGTTTTTGTTAGGCAGGAACCAAGTTTCCATGCAAATTTAAGCCATCTGCGCCTGCTTCGATCGATCTCAACCTGTGTGTCAGAATTGTTTGAAAGCATTCTGGATGAAGGCTGTATGGGATGCATTCGCCGTCTCTTGGATCCCTGCAATAGCTTCTCAACAACTCAAGACTCCCCCAATTTTTTTCTAGTTTAATCGTTTGAGCAAACGCAAAATTCGCAGAGATATTTTTTCCAAGACGCGCGTAGTCCCCGTTCAGGGCAGTCTCCATCCAAGCTTCTGGCTTTAGAATCTTTTTTTTCTGCTCAAGCAAAAGAAGGAACGTTTGGATGATGGTGTTGGATTCATATTTTTTTAGCCACCGAAGGACGGCTCTTGGAGTGAAGCGGTGGTTTTTTGACTCAAAATACTCTGTGATCCATTCAAAGTCTTTTTCTTCGTTTTTGATTTGTAAAGGAGACGACGAAGAAACGACCGAATCCGCAACGTCGTTTCTTTTATATATATCTACCCTTTCTTCGTTTGCGTTCCGCCGCTGTTCCGCAGCTGTTCTACGGGCTGAAAAATCAGATGTTTTTTGTTGCGAACAAGTATCTAAAGATAAAACAGTTATGACTGTTTTTCTGAGATCAGAATGCTGTTCCGGTTTCGTTCCGCGAGTTGAACGCGGAGTGAAAATTTGCCTTCCAACAACTATTTCCATTTTGAGCCATCCAAAATCCTCAAATCTCTTTAGCGCACGATAAACGGTTGTTCTTGGAAAAAACTTTTCCCCGCCTATCTGACGACATAATTCTGAAAGAGTCGTTCCCAGTTGGCCCGGTTTTAAATCGATCACTTTTCCATGGACATCGAATTTAGTTTCTTTGTAGACAGCCAGAGACAAAAGCTCTAAAAATAATGCTCTATAGAGTGGTGATAAACTGTTCCAGCGAGGATCGTTTCGGACGGACAGAGGAAATTTAAAAAAGCCATTCTTTTGCATAGCAATACCCTTTGCGGAAATTGTGGGATCTTGCTACGATGACGACATCCGTATCGTGTCTTTGTAGCAAGACCCACAGTTCGCTGTTGTGTAAGCCCGAGGTTGTAGCCTTGGGCTTACTTGTTTTTGGGCACAAACGATATCACGCTTTCTGTTTCATCTCAAATTTTTCCATTATTTTTCTTCTTTGTTTAAAGTTATCCTCCTGAAAACAAGTCTGCCGTAAAATTTTTTGATTTCTATTTTGTTTGTATATAAAATCGTGTACAATAAATATGGAGTGAAGTGAGAAAACGTGCCACCCAAGGAATAGTCATGGAAATGGAAGGGAAAATTTGGAAAGACGGGAAATTCTGGCTTGTTGAGGTCCCTCCTCTCGATGTGATGACGCAGGGCAAAACGCGCAAGGAAGCATTAGCGATGATTGGAGATTTAGTGACCGAGATGGCGAAATCCTATTTCAAAGAGGATCTAGAGAAAGGATTTGCAATCACCGTGATCGATTATAAGAGGGATGTGATTGGTGTTACCTCTAACGACAACAGACTTTTTTTGGCGCTTTCTTTGAGAAGGCAAAGAGAGAAAAGCGGATCCACGGTCAGAGAAGCTTCCGAACGATTGGGATCAAAATCTCCGAATGCCTATGGTCAGTACGAACGAGGGCGAACGAATATCTCGTTAGACAAATACGAAGAGCTTTTAAATGCTGCAAATCCATTCGAGCAAAGGCATCTTCGAGTTGTTTAGTTTGTATTTTTCAACGCCATCTCCCCTATCTCCCAGTCTCTAAAACCAATCTTCTCCTCCGATGTCACTGGCTAAAGCGCTATCGGCAATTGGCTCTCAACATCTTCACGCATCTTTTAAAAAATCTTTTTGACAATTTAGCAAATGTCTTCTATATGAACAGGAAAGGACGCTTGTTAATAGCCCCCCTTTCTTATCAGACGAGAGATTAAAACCTCTTGGGGTTTGGACAACCCCGCTCCTCTTCAAGGCACCGCGCTTTTGCGAGCGGGACCCTACCTTGTCTTTTTGACAACCGAAATTGGCCCGCCTCAGGATTTCGATCGGTCCTAACGACAATCTCGGTTGTCTTTTTTTATTCTAATTACTCCCATCCATCCAAGCATTAGGTTGATCGATGAAAATAGGATCACTCGAATTATTTGAAAATAATAGCTCTGCTCAATTAGGGGCGCAAACAAATCATGGGCTTCCGATCGGGCAGGGTCCGGGCGTCCCACTTGCTTGGACGGCAGCTCCCACAGACGGGCAGATACTGATCGGTTCGACCGGTATGGATCCTGTCCTAAACACGTTGACTGCTGGAGCCGGCATTGCCATTTCAAATGGCCCTGGCATGATCACCATCACCGCATCGATCCCAGGATCTACGAATTGGCAGCTGGCCACATTCAATCAAACCGTTTTTGGCAACGTAGGCTATATCTGCACAGGTGGCGGCAATTTGATGCTCCTTCTCTCTCCTTTAGGCGCTTTAGGAGACATTCTGGAAATTACTCTGGATGGTGCTTCAAGCTGGACCCTTCTTCTCGGAGGCCAAACTGTCCGGTATGGAAATATCGCCATTGCCGGAACGATCTCATCCAATGCGCAAGGAGATTCAATTCGGATGGTGCGTCAAAGCGCTGCTCGTTGGAATCTACTCTCCTCGATTGGGAATCTCACAACAGTCTAAAAATACAAATATCAAAAAAATCATAATAAAGGATTTCAACCATGGCAACAAATAATGCTATTAATCTAAACGATCAAGGGATTGCCTATTACGATGGAGCAGGCACATTTTCCGCACCATCGCTCACTCAATTTGGCATAGTCGTAGGAGATGCGGCCAATAATATCGCCTCTTTATCAGTTGGTGCAACAGGGACTGTTTTAATTGGGAATACAGGTGCCAATCCCTCTTTTAGCGCAACACCCTCTTTATCTGGGCTTACGCTGACTGTCACTCCTTTAGGTGTTCCATCTGGCGGAACTGGGCACGCCTCTTTTACAGCAAATGGCGTTTTGCTCGGCAACACTGCGGGAGCCTTAAATGTAACAAGCGCAGGGACAGTCCAGGGCCAAGTTCTTTTGGGCGGCGCTGCAGGCGGCGGCACAGCTCCTAATTTTGGCGCTCTCACAATCACAGGAAATACAGGCGGCGCTTTGCCGTTCGCTGTGACTGCTGGCGCTGGAAATTGGTCGATTGTTGGAGCTGCAGGGATCTCTACAAGCGGTAGCGGCAGCACCTTGACCATTAGTGCAACGGGCGGATTTACATGGGTTGTAAATGTGCAAGCAGATTCCCCTGTGGCTGTAGTTTCTAACACTGGCTACATCGCAAATGGAATCGGAACGGTTGTTTATGCATTACCAGCTACAGCAGCGGTGGGAACAACAGTCAGATTCACTGGCGAAAATAATGCAACGGGTTGGCAGGTAACAGCAAATGCAGGTCAGACCATTCACTTTGGATCCGTAGATAGCACAGTTGCTGGTTCCTTAACTTCAACTGCAATCAGAGACTCTGTAGAGCTCGTCTGTGTAGCTGCAGATACAGATTGGAACGTTCTGAGTTCAGTTGGAAATATCACTGTTGCGTAACTTTAAGAGGCTCTTTGTGAATAAAAAAGAAGCAATGAACAAGGAAATGGCAGCTGCCAGCAAAAAATACCTGTTCCGCGCGCTCATTCTCTTTTTCCTGGTAGTGCTCCTTCAGGGGTGCTACCTGTTTTGTTTTTTTAAACAAGACGATGGGATGATGGAGGAGAAAGTGGGCCAGTTTGTCGAAGAAAATATGGACGTGCGCAGGAGCCCCGAAAGATGGCCTGGCGAATATGTCGACTAAAGCCTGTGTAACGGTTACACAAGAAGGCTTTCCAGCTGGTCGATGAGGAAGCGGACTCTCTTTTTTTGAGAGGAGGCCATTCGATCGGAACAAAACAGAAGCTTCCCTGCGTCTTTTTCCAAGGCCGATAAAATTTTATCGAGGGAAGAGATCGCAGGGACTGTCTTCTCTTTGCTAGATCCGAGCATTTTTTGGATCAATAGGATCAAATTCGAAGCGGTGTCTTTGCTATGCTCTTTCACGATTTCAGCTTTTTGCTCCAGTGGCGCTTTGCGCGATGCGAGGATGTAGGCAGCTTTGGCCGGCATCTCTTTAAAACGCTCCTTCAAATCTTCGGGAAGCGTAATATACAGATCGAAAAAAGATAAATAATTGTAGCCGGTTTTAAAAGATCCAAAGGTGAGCTCCATCCAATCGCGGAAACTCCCCTCTTTGTATTTTTTAAAGATCTCGCGGGCAGAGGCTACCCGCTCCCCGATCAGGATCAATTCTTGTTTTTTGATCGCCTTGAGCTCTTTAGTAAGCTGCTTGACTGCGGCGATATCTTGGTCGACGCCTCTTTCGGGAAAAAGGCCTGGCTCATACCCTTCGACTAGGATTTTCTCGATGGCTCGTTGATGGCCTGGGTCGAGCTCTTGGACCGCGAAAAGAGCATTGAAGGCGTTGATGGGGCGTCTATCGACTTGGATGGGGCTTACTTGGTGCTGCGTGACGAAGGCGGCTGCCAATTTATTGGTTTTATTCAAAGGACAGCTCCCTGCAGTTTGCCGAGGAACTCTTTAGCGAGCTCTTGGTAATCGAGCGAAGCGCGCGATTTTGGGTCGGTCTCTGTAGCAGGTTTTCCCTGAAGGATCGCCCGGCTCACCGCAATGTCGCGCCGCACTTTGGATTGAAATGCAAGACCTGGAAAAGAGGCTTGGATCGCGTCGAGAAACGCCGGATTGGCAGCTCCCCGCTCGTCCCAAAATGTGAGGATGACGCCCATGCAATGGAGCGGATGCCGCTCTTGGATGGCAACGTGGTAGTCTTTCAATCGGTTCATGGCGAGGATCGAATAGGGTTCAGGGACAGCGCAGATCACACTATGGTCTGCCGCATAAAAAGCCGACTGAGTCAGCCATCCCAAAGACGGGGGCGTATCGATGAAACAAAAGTCGTAGTCAAGTCCGGAGAGCGCTTTTCGGAGCCGCTCGTGGGCGTAGAGATCAGAGACGAGGGGCGCATTGGTCTCGATCCCATCGAGAAATGTATTGGCAGGGACGATGTCTAAATTTGGGATGCATGTAGTCTGGATCACATCGCCGATTTTCTTATTCCCCTGCAGGACAGGGACCAGCGTGTCGAAGCTGTCGGGGCCGATCCCGATGCCCGTCGATAAATTGGCTTGGCTATCGAAGTCGACGAGGAGCACTCGCTTGGCGTGGTGCCGAGCCAGACAGGCGCCAATATGGAGCGCAGAGGACGTTTTTGCCGTGCCTCCTTTAAAAGAACAAAAGACAAATGTACGCATTTTTTCAGTGTAATGTGTTTGTTTGGAAGAGTCAACGAAAAGAGACAAGAAAATTTTGGGAAGATTTTATAGATTTTTATATAAAGATCTCTACAAGAAAAGATCAAAGTTTCTTAACTCCACTCCCCTTTTCTGTCTTGATGGATTGTTTAAAAAATCTTTTTGACATTTTATTTCTTGTCCCCTATATCGAGGGAATATATAGGTTCTTTCTCAGATCCATTCCCGGCCTGGGCTGGCTCATTTTCTTGTAATAATAAATCCCTACTTTCTCGACCTGCCCAGGCCTCCATTTACCCCCCTAACCCAAGAGTTTCTTCATGGCCAAATCCAATAACTCGATCAATTTCGCAGCCGCCACGAATACCAGTTTCGGGATCGGGGTCACAACGCCCCCTTCTCTTCCACTTCTCATTAGCTCAACCGGCACCACCAATATCTCGAGCAGTTTTATCAATCTCTTGAACCTAGTTGCCAGCGGTACGCAGGGCTCTACTTTCAGCAGTCTCCGATTCAGCGACAACTCCAGCACGCTCAAGTCGTCTGTCGACGGCGGCGCCGTCAGCAACAGCGATCTCCGCTTTACGAACTTGCCTGTGACGACAACTTTGGTGGGGACGGGGGCGTCAGGGAATGCGGACCAAGGGTTTAGCGCAGCGATTTCGGCTGATGGGAATACGGTGGCGAGCGGAGGAGAATCAGATGCGAGCGGGATAGGTGCTGTTTGGATCTTTGTAAGATCCTCTAGTGTTTGGGCGCAACAAGGGCTAAAACTTGTTGGAACAGGATCAACATCAGGTGCCAATCAGGGGGATTCTGTCAGCCTTTCTGCAGATGGGAATACTCTGGCGGTCGGAGGACCTAACGACGATAACGGGGCCAGCGGTAGTGGTGCTACTTGGATATTCACTCGATCTGCAACAGGAACTTGGTCGCAGCAGGGAGCAAAATTGATAGGAACTGGCGGAACAAACAGCGCACAAGGAGGATCCGTTAGCCTTTCTGCAGATGGCAATACACTTGCCGTTGGGGGACATGGGGATGCTTCAAATCTTGGGGCCGCCTGGGTCTTTACTCGAACAGGAAGCACCTGGACACAACAGGGAGCTAAGCTCGTAGGAAGCGGAGCTGTTGGGACCAATGGTTCGCATGAAGGGACTTCTGTCAGTCTTTCTGCAGATGGCAATACCCTTGCTGTTGGAGGACCTTTCGACAATGGAGGTGGTCTTGGATCTGGAGCCACTTGGATCTTTACCCGTTCTGCAACAGCCACTTGGTCGCAGCAGGCAAAATTGATAGGAACTGGGCTCAGCGGTACTTCTAACCACCAAGGAATATCCGTTAGCATTTCTGCAGATAGCAATACAGTAGCTGTCGGAGGAGATGGGGATAGCTTTGCTCGTGGAGCTGTTTGGATTTTTGTTCGCTCTAACGGCAGCTGGACGCAACAAGGACCAAAACTTGTTGGAACCGGGTTTAACGGTACATCGACGCAAGGAACATCCGTTAGCCTGTCTGCTAGCGGAAACAACCTTGTTGTGGGGGGAGAAGGTGACGGCGCCAGCAATAATGGGGCTGTCTGGCTATTCCATCGATCTGGAACAACTTGGACACAAATCGGGACAAAACTAACATCGATCAGCGGGTTTTTTGGATCCTCAGTTGCTATTTCTTCCCAAGCAAATACCTTTGTCGTTGGGGCCAACTCCAACTCAGCTCACTCAGGCGCTGCCCTCATTTATGAAAAAGGGTACCTCCCCAAACTCCCCGATACGACTACAGGCCTCGTCGAGCAAGTGCGGATCAACAGGTTGGGGCAGCTCTCGGTCGGCGCTATCAATCCAGATGCCGATTTCCAAGTGGGGGCCCCGACAGGGACCGGCTATACAAACTCGCTTGACGCCTCCAAGGTCTTATTGTTCGGCGCACAAAGCACCTTCCCCTCGACTCACTACTCTGTCTTGACAGTGGTCGACAATGCGGGCACCGCCTATCAAGACAACGGAGGTGGCATCACTCTGGCTGGTAGATTATCGGACGCGGGCAGCATCTCTGCCTTCGGTAGGATCCGTGGAAGCAAAGATACGGCAATTGACAATACAGCCCTTGGAAAACTCACCTTCGAGTACCTCAATTCTTTGGGCCTCACAGAAGGTGCGCGTCTCGATAGCAACGGTTTTTTTGGGATTGGAACATCGACACCAACAGTCCGCTTGGCGGTCAATAACGGGACGCAATCGATCACAAACACAGGGACTAGCAATGCCTCTAGCGGATTCCTAAACATCATCAACACTGTGGCAAGCGGCACGCAGGGCTCCACTTTCAGTAGTATCCAATTCAGCGACAACTCGAGCACGCTCAAGTCGTCTGTCGACGGCGGCGCCGTCAGCAACAGCGATCTCCGCT